>JBEVKA010000371.1:0-6639 GCA_040509855.1 Steroidobacter sp. | reverse complement strand
TCGAACTCGGTCTCTGACCGCGCCGCGCTGAACGCCGAAGTGCAACAGCTCGCGCAGGAAATCGACCGCGTCGCCCAGGCCTCTTCGTTCAACGGCGTCAAGCTGCTGGACGGTTCGTTCCAGGCCCAGGTGTTCCAGGTCGGCGCGAACGCGACCGCTTCGGACCAGATCACGGTCGACTCGATCACCAATGCTCGCTCCAGCGCGCTCGGTGCTTACAACGGTTACAACCAGCAGAACGTGGCTGTCACGTACAACGCCGCCAACCAGGCGTTCAACGCGACCATCGCGACTGCCGCTGGCAACCAGGTGGTGAACTTCGGCACGATTGCGACCGACGCGAAAGCGATTGCCGCCGCCATCAACAACTCCGGCGTTGCCGGCTTGCAAGCCACTGCCGATGTGAACGTGCAGACGGGTACGACCACCAACGCGATCACGGTTGCTGGTACGGACACGATCACGTTGAACGGCACGACCATCAGCATCGCGGGCACGACCACTGCCGCGACCAACGTCGCGAACGCGGTCACCGCGATCAACGCGCAGTCGGCGACGACTGGCGTGACGGCGGTCGACTCTGGCGGCACGGTGCGCCTGACGGCGGCCGACGGTCGTAACATCTCCGTGGCCTTCGGCTCTGCCGGCAGCACCGGCGGTAACCTGGCTTCTTACGGCCTCGGCGGCCTGAGCAACCACACCAGCACGTTCGACCTGACGTATCAGGCGGCGACTGGCGTCAACAACATCACCTTCGGTGGCGCGTTGACGACTGGCTTGGGCGCTGGCGCCCACGCTGTGGCTCAGACCGGCACGGCGATCTCCGCGATCAACGTCAGCACCGCTGACAATGCTCGCAGCGCCCTGGCCTCGATCGACGCCGCGCTCAGCCAGGTCTCTGGCGCCCGCGCGACGCTCGGTGCGACTCAGAACCGCTTCTCGTCGGTGGTGTCGAGCTTGCAGACCACTGCGGAAAACCTGACGGCTTCGCGTAGCCGAATTCAGGACGCGGACTTCGCGGCTGAAACGGCTGCCATGACCAAGGCCCAGATCCTGCAGCAGGCGGGTACGGCGATGGTCGCGCAGGCGAACTCGGCCCCGCAGAACGTGTTGTCACTGCTGCGCGGTTAATGAGTAGCTGATGATGACCAGACTTGACGCAAGTCGAGTCGAGGCGGGCGGTGGAGCTGCGAAGCTCCGCCGCCCGCCCTTATTTGTTTTGTTTTCTGGCTGAGTGTCGAGGTTGCCGGCATGGTCAACTCGCTGACAGCAATTGGTGTGGTGAATGAGCCTTCGGCGCCGAGCGCACCCGCTCCCGTCGACGCGGCGGCCAAGGCTGTTGCTCAGGCAACGGAGCAAGCCGCGGCCCAGCGCGAGCCGACCATGGCTGAAGTGAAGCAGGCGGCGCGACAGTTGGAAACGTTCATGGAGAGCATGAACCGTTATCTCGAATTTCGAGTCGATCAGGACAGTGGCCGCACCGTGGTCACGGTCAAGGACAAGACGACGGGCGATGTGGTGCGGCAGATCCCGACCGAGGAAGTGCTGCGCCTGGCGCACAATTTGGGCGGCAAGGGCCGCACCGGCCTGTTGAATCAGACCGCGTAAGACAGACACAGGATACGAATCATGGCAACGAGCGGAGTGGTGGGCGGCTCGCAGATCGACGTGCAAACGCTGGTATCCCAGCTGGTGGCCGCCGAGCGTAAACCTCTCGATGACCAGGTGGCGCGCGCCAAGACCAAGGTCACCACGCAGATCTCCGCGACCAGCGCGTTGCTCGGCGCGATGTCCAGTTTTCAAGGCGCGTTGAACGGCCTGAAGACCACGGCTGCTTTCAGCTCACGCTCGACCTCGAGCACCGATCCGACGATCCTGACCGCCAGCGCGACCACGTCCGCTGTGCCCGGTCGCTACGACGTCGTCGTCGATCGACTCGCGAGCGCGCAACAGATTTCATCGACCGCGTTCGCTCAAGGCAGCACGCAGGTGGTCGGCACGGGCACGCTCAATATTTCTTTGGGCTCGACCAGCTTCAACGTCAACATTGACGGTACCAACAACACGGTGGCCGACATTCGCAACGCGATCAACGCGGCGAGCGACAACCCCGGCGTGACGGCGACTCTGATTAACGCGGCCGATGGCGCGCACTTGGTGCTCACGTCTTCGAAGACCGGCGCGTCCAATCCGATTCAAGTCACTCAGAGCGGCGGCAACGGTGGTCTCGCGGCGCTCGAATACACCAATCTCAATCAAGCGAACTACACCCAGCTGCGCCCGGCGCAGGACTCGCGCGTGTACCTCGCCGGACAGTACGAAGCGACCAGCTCGACCAACGTCATCGAAGGCGTGATCGAAGGCGTGTCGCTGAATCTGGTCTCAGCCGAACCCGGTGAGACGGTGAGCATCGACGTCGCGTTCGACAAGACCGCGGCGAAAGACAAGGTGAACGCGTTCGTCGCGTCTTATAACCAGCTGCGCGGCATGCTGACCAAGCTCGGCGGCTACGATTCCGCCACCAAGATCGCCGGCCCGATGCTAGGCGATGCGTTGTTGAGCGGCATCGACGCCGAAATTCGCCGCACGCTGTCTACTCCGGTGGATGCAGCGGGCACCACGGTGCAAACATTGGCCGATATCGGCGTGACGACGCAGAAGGACGGCACGCTGAAAGTCGATGGCGCCAAGCTCGACAGCGCGCTCGCCAACAATTTCGACGCGGTGTCGCGTTTGTTCGGCACCAACGAGACGGGCGTCGCCTCGCGCCTGTACAACCAGATCACCGCGCGGCTCGCCGATGGCGCGGGCATCGATTTACGTAATGAGAGCCTGCAGGCCGAGCAGCGCGCCCTGCAGAAGAAGAGCGACGACATCAACGTCCGCATGCAGGTCGTGCAGCAGGCTTACTTGAAGCAGTTCACGACTTTGGACACGCTGTTGTCGACGCTGTCGTCAACTTCCGCATTCTTGTCGCAACAGATCACGTCTTTGCAGAACAACCAGTCCTAGCCGCTCAAGTAACAACTGGGGCCGCCGTTACCCCTATCAAGGATTGATGGAGCGTTGAATATGCTGGGTTATGCTAGGTCTTCGAATCTCGCCGCTTATCAGAGCGCTGCCGCTCACGGCGGCGTCGCAGCTTCGGATCCGCATCGACTCATCGTCATGTTGATGGACGGCGCGCTGGAGCGTCTCGCGACGGCTCGGGGTTGCATGCAACGTCAGGAGACCAGCGAGAAGGCTCGTCTCATCAATCGCGCCGTGTCCATCATCGGCGAGCTGCGCAACAGCCTCGACCTGCGCAGCGGCGGTCAGATCGCCGCCAACCTCGCCGAACTCTACGATTACATGTGCCGTCGCCTGTTGCGCGCGCAGACCGAGAACCGCGTCGAGATGCTCGACGAAGTCAGCACGCTGTTGCACGAGATTCGCGGCGCCTGGTTGTCGATCGCTCCTGAGGGTCGCGGCCGATGAGCTCAGTCATCGCCGACGGCGTGCTCGCAGCGACGCACAAGCTCGTCCAGCAGGCCATGACTGGCCAGTGGCAGGACGTGCCGAAGACCGTGCAGGAACGGCGCGAGCTGCTCAACAATCTGTCCGCCTCGGCGTCGCCCCAGGACCAGCAGTGGTTGGGCGCGCTTCAGCAGGCCATGGCGGAATCGGATGCAGCAGTTGCCCAGATGGCAGCCGGCGCACCCGCCGCCCAGAATTCGCTTCAAGGACTTGCTCCGGTGGTCAATCAAGGGAGCGTCGTCGATACGCCGAGCACCGCGGCGGTCGACAGCATGATGGAGATGCTCAAGAAGAGCAGATAGCGCGTATGTATGAGGGACTAGATACAGTCATTCTGTATGAAGAGCTGGCGTACGAGGACGTGTTGCCGGTGGCATGGAGGCCGTTGCCCGAGCCCTTCGACCCGGCCATCGTTGGCAGCTTCGCCGATCGCAACCTGCGTGTGTTGCAAGCGGTCTCCGCGCTCGACGAGCACGGCCAGATCGAGAAGCCCGACGACAATTCGCCCAACTCGGCGGACATCCTGCGTCTGGAGTTGAAAGTAAACCTGCTGCTCGACATGGTCGGCGCGTTGCTGCTCGCAAGCCGCCCGCGTCCGCGACCCACTGCGGTTCGTTTCAACGCATTGGGTGGCGTGTGGCAAGGCGTGGCGCCGTACCCGCCGTTGGGCAACCAAGGCGTGTTCGAAGTGTATCTGCGCGACTCGATCGCCGATCCGCTGCGCCTGTTCGGTCGCATCGCTTCGGTTAGTCCTGACGGAAAGATCAAGGTGCGCTTCGTGCCGCCCGGCGAAAACATTTCCGATCTGCTCGAGAAACTTGCATTTCGAAAACATCGTCGTCAGTTTGCTGGTGTGCGGCAGCCGAAGAAATGAGCTGGCCTTTCGAAGTCGCCAGCCTTTCGAAATAAGTTAGAGAAATAAGTAACATCGTGTCGCACGCGCCGTTGGTATCTGCAACGGCGATGTGACTTGCGTCTCGCGCGTTTTGCGCACGTCAGAAGTTCGACGCAAATGCAGTGCTGCGTAGCCGCGATAAAAGTGCGCGCCAGTGCGCATTTTCTTGCGGCCCTCACCATGCTTAACTCAGCCGATCCCTGAGCTGAGCGCCAAATTTCTGGCAGCAGTTCACGCACACGCGGCGTTCAGGGAGAGCCTGATAGAGCGTTTATTTCCTACGCACAGAATGCCTGTCAGGCATATAAACACTCGGCGTGACGAGCGCGAGGCGTAGTGATGAATTTGAACGAAACCGCAGCCCGAGCATTGAGCGTCCAGCAAGCCGTCGTTTACGACAGCGATGCGGAGCGAGCGGGCAAGGTTGCGGACGTATTGCGTGAACTGAGTCTCGAAGCGCTGGTCATCGACCACAGCGCTTTGATGCGCGCTGTGATCCAGGTCCCGCACAATCCTCCCGCGCTGTTGATCGGCGATGTCGCGGACTGCGATTGGGCCGAGCTCGGCGCGACACTGCGCGATCAGCTCACCGATATTCCCGTCGTCGCTTACGGCTCGGCCGCTGTTGCCGATCAATTGATCGCCGCGGTGGGTCCGCGTGTGCGCCGTCTCACATTTCCGTTCAAACAATCGGTGCTTGGCACGGCTTTGCGTATTCCCGCGCAAGCCGTACAAGCCGAATTGAGCGATGCCACCATGCCCACGGGTTCGTCGCCCGCGGTTCGCGAAGTGACGCGCCTCATTAGACAAGTGGCCGCGCACGACTCGAGCGTGCTGATCCTGGGCGAGTCGGGCACTGGCAAAGAACTCGCGGCTCGCGCAGTCCACGATGCCAGCCCGCGCCGCCAGCGTCCGTTCGTCGCCATCAACTGCGGCGCCATTCCCGCCGAGCTGCTGGAAAGCGAGCTGTTCGGTCACGAGAAGGGTTCGTTCACGGGCGCCATCGCTGCTCGCAAGGGCCGATTCGAAATCGCCGAGGGCGGCACGCTGTTTCTGGACGAGATCGGCGACATGAGCCTGCCCATGCAGGTGAAGCTGCTACGCGTGCTGCAGGAGCGTGTGTTCGAACGTGTCGGAAATCACACTCCGATCCGTTGCAACGTCCGCATCATCGCCGCCACCCACCGCAACCTCGAAGCGTCGATCGCCAAGGGCAGCTTCCGCGAAGACCTGTTCTATCGCTTGAACGTGTTCCCCATCGAGATGCCGTCGCTGCGCACCCGCCTGGAGGATCTGCCGATGCTGGTGCGGGACTTCTCTCAACGCAACTTGAGCGAAGGCCGCAGCAAGGTTGAGCTGACGCCGCGCTCCTTGAAAGTGCTGAGTCACTATCCTTGGCCGGGCAATGTGCGCGAGCTGGGCAATCTCATCGAACGCATGTCGATCCTGTGTCCCAACCGGGCCGTCGATGTCGCGGATCTGCCGTTGAAATATCGGCCGGCCGATCTGCTCGCCGAGCTGGACCTGAGCGCGGACCTGGAATTGCAGAGCGTCGACGCGATGGATCTGGACTTGGACGAGGACGCGGTCGAGGACGATCAGGAGGCCGTCGCCATGCTCGCGCATACCGAGCACGGCGAAGCCATGATGCAGCTGCCGGCCGACGGCATCGATCTGCGCGATCACCTGTTCACCATCGAGCGCGATCTCATCCAGCAAGCGCTGAGTCGCGCCGGCGGCACGGTCGCGCACGCGGCTCGATTGTTGAAACTGCGTCGGACCACGCTGGTGGAGAAGCTGCGCAAGTTTCACATGCTCAACGAAGCTGCCGCGTCGGAACTTTGACGGGCAGGCGAAGTGACTACTGACTAGTGACTACTGACTGGTCGGAGGCAGCCGCGGCAAACCCTTGCCGGTGTGACCGGCTCCACAGGATTCATTGGCCAGGACGGTGCTAGACATGACTGCGGCGCGGCTGGAACAGAACTTGCTCCTCCATGCCTGCAGAAGCGAAGTCAACGTCCACGGCAGAGTAAATGAGCGCAGCGTCACACATAGAGATCGATGAGGATGTCGCAGCCGAGGCAGGCGCGGACGCTGCCGCTTCCGAACTAGTCAATAGTCACCAGTCAGTCGTCACTTCCAATGACGACATGGTCGCCATCGCCGATGCGTCGCGCCGTCTCGCCGAGCTCGCGCGTCGCGTTGCGAGCAGCGACTGCACCGTG
>JBEVKA010000370.1:0-3892 GCA_040509855.1 Steroidobacter sp. | reverse complement strand
ACTGGCAGTAGCCGCATTGAGGCACGTCGCGATCGATCCAGGCTTTTTGCACCGCCTGCGATTCGCGGCTGTTCACGCCTTCGATGGTTGTAACTTTGCGCGTGCCGACCGCGGACACGGGCAGTGTGCAGGAACGCAACGGCTTGTCGTCGAGAAAGACGGTGCACGCACCACATTGGGCCACACCGCAACCGTATTTCGTACCAGTGAGCTGCAGGCTGTCGCGCAGCACCCAGAGCAAAGGCGTATCGCCGTCGACATCCAGCTGGTGGGTTGCCCCATTGACCACGATCGAGTACGTCATGAGTCCTCCACGGGCTTATGAGTGGCTCAACCCGCGAGTCAGTCACAAAGATCCCCAAAGATCGATGGGGGCTGCAGGGGAAATCGCGGACGTGCGCTCACAGTAGCGCACGCAATTGGAAATGTTTCTTGCCCGATTCAGCGCGTCGGCGCGCTATTTGGCCAGCTTCGGATAGGTTGCCAGCAATTTTCTGAGCACGCCGTTGGTCCAGCCAAAACCATCCTGCAAAGGATATTCGCCGCCGCCACCGGCGGTATCGCCGACCACATCGTACTTTTCGACCAGCTTGCCTGTTTCCTTGAACACCTGCACATTCTTCGCGACCCAGCGTTGCGCGATGGTCGCGGCGAGCTGGTCCTCGCCATATTTTTTCAAGCCTTGAATCGCCATCCATTGCAACGGCGCCCAGCCATTCGGCGCGTCCCACTGCTGCCCCGTGGTCTCGTTGGTGGTCGCGATGCCGTGCGGCTTGAGTAAATTCGAACGCACCGTGAGCGCAATCACTTTGGCGAGCATCGGATCGGTCACGTTGAAGTACAGCGGATACAGAGTCGCGGCGGTCACCTGCGTGCTCAAGCTTCGGGTGCGCCAGTTGTAGTCGGTGTACGCAGCGATTCGCGAGCTCCACAGATAGCGCATCATCGCGGCCTTGCGTACTTCAGCCCGCGTCTTCATTTCCTGCGCGCACTCTGCGTCGCCGGCAAGCTCGCAGCCAGTCGCGATCGTCGTCTCGAGCTGATACAGCAGACTGTTCAAATCCGGCGGCAGCAGATCGGTGGTGTGAATGGTAGCGAGCGTCTTGCCATCGGCGAGCCAGCGCGAGCTGAAGTCCCAGCCACTCTCGGCGGCCGCACGCAGATGGCGATAAATTTCCGGAGCGCGCGCACCAGCGCCCTTCGCGGTCGCGATATCTTCTTTGTACGCTTCCTCGCGCGGCGTGTTGCGATCGTCCCAGTAACGATTCAGCACCGTGCCGTCCGACAGCTTCACTGCGCGTCGAGATGCCGAACCGGGATCGAGCTCATCGGCGCCGTCCATCCAGAACTCGTACTCGCGCCGTAGCTGCGGCAGGAACTTGGTATAGATCTCCTTGCCTTCCTTGGCCGCGGCGAGTTCGATCATGGCGGCAAAGAACGGCGGCTGCGAACGGCTCAGGTAGTAGCTGCGATTGCCATTCGGAATGTGGCCGTACTGATCGATCAGCCACGCGAAGTTGGCGATCATGGCCATGGTCAGATCGTGCCGGCCGCTTTCCTCCAGGCCGAGCATGGTGAAATAGGAATCCCAATAATAGATTTCGTTGAAACGCCCGCCCGGCACGATGTAACGGCCCGGCAGCGTCAGGCGCGAAGTGTAGGGACGCTGATCGTCTGGCTGGCGCTCCAGCACCTTCCACAACGCATCGATGTGCTTGCGTACGTCCTGCCCCGGCTTGGTGGCGAAGTCGGACGCGACGCTCGGCGGCGGCGAGAAACGTTCGTTCACGAAGCGCTTCAGATCGAAGCCCGACTGCGCGCGCTGCTGGCGATATTCGTTCAGTACCTGCTCGGGCGGACGATTCGGCAAAGCGTCGACGAATGTCTTGCTATCCGGAAACACTGCGCCGAGCTGCACCTTGTCGAACAACTCACCATAGATATCGGCAGGCGTGGGAACGCTCAGCGCCTCTTCCGCCAACGCGTGCGATGTCGCGCAGGCCAGGCACACACTCATGCAAACAGCTCGGATGACTTTGACCATAGGGCGGCGAGTGTCGACTGCGACAAGATGAATCGCAAGCCGAGGCGCGGGCAAGACTTCCTGGCAGAATCGATGGGAGCGATCACAGCGCGATCGTTGCGATCGATGCGATCACTCCCACGCCGGATCAGAATCGATACGTCACCGATCCCATGTATGATCGTCCGAACAACGGACGCACCATATAGATGTTGCCGATTCCACCGGCTCCGACATCGGTGCGCGGATTGCCTTCGGTCAATCCAATCTCATCAGTGAGATTGTCCGCGGTCACCTGCAGCGTCCACGCGCCGATATCGAGCATCGCACCGGCATCGAGCTCGTAGTACGACGGCAGCTCGATGGTGTTCTCATCGTTGGCGAAGCGCTTGCCTGCATAGGTGTACGTGAAGTAGGCGCGGCCCGCGCCTTCCATGAACGTGTAGGTCGGTGTGATACGAACCATCGTCTTCGGAATGCGACGGATGGTGTTGCCGGTGTTGTCGGTCGATGCGCCGGTGAAGTTTTGATACTCCGGATCCTGCTGCGTGATACTGAAGCGCACGCCCAGCGCATCGATGGGCTGTAGCTCGCCTTCCAATTCCACACCGCGCGTGCGCGTTTCGGCGCGACGCACGGCCGTCTGGCCGTTGGCGAGAATGTCTGCGAACGGCACGTTGTCGAACTCGGTCTGGAACAGCGTCGCGAACACGACCAGATTGCGGGCCGACATCTTGTAGCCCAGCTCGATGTTGGTGACTTCGTCCTTCAGCAGCACGCCGTTGCGCACGTCATCGAAGTGCGGCAACTTCGCCGAATCGGTGTAGTGACCGAAAATCCCCTGGTCCGGCGTGAACTCGTAGTTGAAGCCGAGCGAATAGCCGGTGTTGTCGAAGTCCTCATCCACGGTGCGACGATTCGCGCCGATGATGGAGACGCCGCGATCGTAAGTCGTCGCCGGATTGCCATCGAGATCGGTCGGCACTCCCGGCGCGACATTCCCCGAGCCTTCGCGCAGCGTGCCTTCGATGTCCTGCGTGTCATAGCGCACGCCGAAATCGAAACGCAGCGCGTCCGTTACTTGCCACTCATCCGCCGCGTACAGCGAATAGGCCATGGCGTCGTAGTCCGTCATCAAGTTGAAGCTCGCGTACGAGGTGAAGCCATTCGGATCGGTGACCCCCGACAACAGCAGGCGGCGCGGCCGATTGCTCACATCCATCAGAATGTTGTTGCCCAGGCTCCAGCGGTCCGCCATCGAATAGTCGGCGAGATACAACCCGACGCTGAGCGCGTGCGTGTCGAGATCGAAGTTCAAGCGCACGTCATCCTGGAGCGCGTCGTACTCTTTATTGACCACCCAGTGACCATGGTTCTGCACCAACTGATTGGCCGAGTACGATGCACCAGTCGAGAGCACGGAGTAGTTCGCAGCTACGCCTCGCGCGGCGGCGAATGCAGCGCCGGTCACCGGCGCATCGCCGGGGAAAATACCATCGAAGCGCACTTCGCCGTCGGTGAAGCGCAAGACGTTGATGAGCGAGACCGTGTCATTGAATTCCCAATTGAGCTTGCCGCCAAAGGTCGCGAGCTGTGGATGAATGCCATCCTCCAGATTCGAGCCTCGCAAGCCGACTTCCGCGGCGGTGACTGGCAGACCGGCCCGCGCCAGATCTTCGCTATGCAAGGAATAGGTGCCGGCGTCGGCGCCGTTCAGTCCACGCGGATCGGACGGATCGCCAGTGAGAGGAATCGGCACCACGAACAACGAGCGATCGTCGATGTACTTGGCGAACAGCTCCAGCTTGCCGCTCTCGAAAGTGCGGGCCAGCTTCACTCGGAACTGACCGCCCTCATCCGCTGTGTAGC
>JBEVKA010000369.1:0-8550 GCA_040509855.1 Steroidobacter sp. | reverse complement strand
CGCGAACACGGTCACCATCATGACGACGAACGCGCCGATGCTCGCGGCTGCCAGGATGTTCTCGGCCGGGAAGCTGCGCATCAGCTGGCTGCCGACGAAGCGGCCTACCATCATTCCACCCCACAACAGGAACAGATAGTTCGATGCCTGCGCGTGGGTGATGTTGCCGATCTCGGGCGAGGACACGAAGTTGATGAACAGATTGCTGACACCGATTTCAGCGATCAGATAAATGAAAATCGCCGGGATGCCCAGCATCAGGTTGCGATGTTTGAACAGCGAGTGATGCTTGCGCTCCTCGGCGTCGACGCGGCGCGCCTTGGCGTCCAGGTCGGGCAGCTTGTAGCGCCAGAAGACCACCGCCAGCACGACCAGCACCATCGCCACGATGAAGTAAGGCAACTGCACCGACTGCGCGTCGGCGATCCGCTGCTCCATGGTCAGCACGGCAGCGCCGCCTTCCACGTTGCCCGAAGTGCTGCGACTCAGGATCAGATATCCACCGAACAGCGGCGCGAACGTCGTGCCCATGGAGTTGAATGCCTGCACCAGGTTCAGACGCGACGACGAACTCTCGGGCGGGCCGATCACGGCAACGTAAGGATTGGCCGCGACCTGCAGCAGCGTGATGCCGCTAGCGATCACGAACAGCGCGATCATCACCACGCTGTATGAAGGAATGCGAGCTGCGGGAATCATCAGCAGCGCGCCAGCCGCCATGATGAGCAGGCCGATCACGATCGAATACTTGTAGCCGATGCGCTCGATCAGCTTGGCGGACGGAATCGAGGCCAGCAGGTAAGCGATGAACCATACCGACTCGAGCCAGGTGGTCTGGGTGTACGTCAGGTCAAATACCGAGCGCAGGTGAGGCAGCAGGGTATTGTTGATGACGGTGATGAAGCCCCACATGAAGAACAGGCTGGCCAGCAGCGTCAGCGCCGAGCGCGCATTCACGGCCAGCGGGACGTTCGCATCGAGGGCAGATGAGATCGGGGGCGACGCCATGCAGACTCCTGACACCCTCGCCGGATGGCGAGTAATTGTCTGAGTATAACTTGCGGCGTTGGTTGTGGGTACCCGTGGCCATTGCGGCTGATTACAGGGGCAGGCCGACGTAGTTCTCCGCCAGCGCGGTCTGGGCTGCCTCGGACATGAACAAGTACTGCAATTCGCTCTTCCTCAATCTCCCCGCGAAAACATCCTCGCCGGGAAACCGATGCAGCAGCAGCGTCATCCACCACGAAAACCGCACCGCCTGCCATACGCGTCTCAGCGCTCGCAGCGAGTACTGGTCGAGCGCGGCGCGTGAGCCGCTCTTGTAGTAAGCACTCAAAGCTTCATACAAATAGAAAACATCGCTGGCCGCCAGGTTCAACCCTTTCGCGCCCGTCGGGGGCACGATGTGCGCGGCGTCGCCAGCTAAGAACAGTTGACCGTATCGCATGGGCTCCGCCACGAAACTGCGCAGCGGCGCGATGCTCTTCTCTATGGACGGCCCGGTGACCAGATTTCCTGCGATGCTCTCGCCGAGGCGCTGTTTGAACTCGGCCCAGAAGCGCTCATCGCTCCACTCCTCGACGCGATCGTCGACCGAGCATTGCACGTAGCATCGAACGCGAGTCGGCGACCGCATGCTCGCGAGTGCGAAGCCGCGATCGGACGCGGCGTAGATCAACTCATCCCAGCCGGGCGGCATGTCTGCGAGTACGCCGAGCCAGCCGAAAGGATAGTTGCGTTCGAAGACAGACAGCACGTCGGCGGGAATGGCACGACGGCTGACGCCGTGATAACCGTCGCAGCCGGCGATGAAATCGCAGTCGAGCTGATGTTTCTTGCCATGATGAGTGAAGGTGACACTGGGCCGGGCGTCGGTCACGTCGTGCAACTCGACCGACTCGGCTTCGTACAGGGAAGGCGCACCGCAGTCGGCGCGAGCATCCATGAGATCGCGCGTCACTTCGGTCTGGCCGTACACCGTCATGACTTTACCGACGAGGTCGCGCAGCGGAATGCGATGACGTCGGCCGTCGACCGCGATGTCGACGCCATCGTGGACCAGTCCTTGCGAGCGGAGTCGGTCGTCGACACCCGCCAGTCGCAACACATCGACCGTACCCTGCTCAAGCACGCCAGCGCGAATGCGGCTGAGCACGTAGTCCGGCGTGCGCTGCTCGATAACGACGGCGTCGATGCCGGCTCGATGCAACAGCTGACCTAGCAACAGCCCCGCCGGACCCGCGCCGACGATCGCGACCTGCGCTCGCACGTATCTTTCCCCCTTCGAGACGCAACGATGCCGTGTGGGCCCGACTCGTGACGATGGATAAAGGGCAGGACTTCTTGGACATTTCCCAAGTGGCGGGTAGGATCGTCGCGACAGCGGGCACGAACATGGCGCGACGGGGGATTCCACAATACTTCTTGTATGGCGAGGCGACGCACGACGTCGACGAGCGCTTTTTGCATGTGGAATCCATCGCCGAGCGCAGCCGCCTGCACGATTGGAAAATCCGTCCGCACGCCCACCAGGACTTACATCACCTGGTGCTGGTCTCGCGCGGCAGCGGAATTTTCCATGCGGAAGGCGGCACCCATTCCTTCGCTCAAACCGCTTTCATTTCAGTGCCGATGTCGTGCGTGCATGGCTTTGATTTCAAGCCGGGCACGGACGGCTGGGTCCTCACCGCGTCCAGCGCGCTGGTCGAGCGCATCGCGCGCGATCACACCGAACTGAAATCCGTGCTCGTCGAAGCAGGCTCCATGCAACTTCCTGCCGACGTGAGCACGCCCATGGCCGCGATGTATCAATCGCTGGTGACGGAATTCAAAGCCAATCTGCCGGCACGCCGCACCGCTGCGGAAGCGCTGTTGACGGGCATTCTGGTCGCCGCGCTACGGCGCAAACTGCAACTGGGCCATGGGGAAGAACGCACCACCGGCGCGGACTCCATTCTAGCCGCGAAGTATCGAACGCTGGTCGAGGAGAACTTCCGCAAGCCGCTGAAGATCTCGGACTACGCCCGCCGCCTGTTCATCAGCTCGGAGCGATTGCGCCAGGCCTGCGTGAGCAGCACGGCAAGCTCCCCTCTCTCACTACTCAACACGCGCCGACTACTGGAAGCCAAGCGCAACTTGATCTACACCAGCATGAGCATCTCGCTGATCGCCGAGGCCAGCGGCTTTCCGGACCCGGCTTATTTCTCGCGCTTCTTCACACAGCGCACGGGCATGTCGCAATTGGCGTATCGAAACAAACAACACCACGCGTCGTGAGCGGCTGAGTCATCGTTGTGAGAGCAGCGCTCGGTCCAGCTCGTGGAGCGTTCGGTAGCACGGCAGCACATCGCCGACGCTGGAGTTGGGTTGGCGACCCTGGCGGATCGCGGCGAAGAACTCACGATCCTGCAGCTCGATGCCATTCATGGACACGTCCACCTTGGACACATCGATCTTTTCATCGCGCCCGTTCACCAGATCGTCGTAGCGCGCGATGTAGGTGCCGTTGTCGCAGATGTAGCGGAAGAACGTACCCAGCGGGCCATCGTTGTTGAACGACAGCGATAGCGTGCAGATCGCGCCCGAGGTGGTCCTCAACTGAATCGACATGTCCATGGCGATGCCCAGTGTCGGATGCTTCGGCCCCTGCACGGCATGTGCGATGGTGATCTCCTCGCCGGTCTGATAACGAAACAGGTCGACCGTGTGCGCGGCGTGATGCCACAGCAAATGATCCGTCCAGGAGCGCGGCTGACCCAACGCGTTGGTGTTCGTGCGACGGAAGAAATACGTCTGCACGTCCATTTGCTGGATCTTCAATTCGCCGGCGCGCAGCCGTCGATGCAACCATTGATGCGAGGGATTGAAGCGGCGGGTGTGACCGACCATGCACACCAAGCCGGTCTTTTTCTGCAGCTCCTCGACAGCAGCCGCGTCGTCCCAGTTGTCGGCCAGGGGAATCTCCACCTGCACGTGCTTGCCCGCTTTCATGCTCGCCAGCGCCTGCGACGCATGCATTTGCGTCGGCGTGCAAAGGATGACCGCCTGCACTTCCTTCAGCGCCAGGCTTTCATCCAACTCCGTCGTGACATGCGGGATCGAGAATTTCTGCGCGACTTCTCGCGTTTTGTCCAGCTCGCGCCCCACCAGCGACACGACCTGCACGCCGTCGATGTTTCGGATGCCTTCGAGGTGCTTGACGCCGAACGCGCCGGCGCCGGCGAGCGCGACTTTGATGGTCACTGTGTGTTCTCCAGGATCAAATGACCGACCGCCGTATTGCTGGCCGGCACGTGATAGAAGCGATGCACGACGCGTGGCGGCTTGTCACTCATGGCGCCGCGTGCGATCAGCCACATCACCAGCTCAATACCTTCCGAGCCCGCCTCTTGCACATAGTTGATGTGCGGCAACTCGGCGAGCCCAGCTGGATCCGCGATCAGCCGATCGAGGAACGCATTGTCCCACTCACGATTGATTAAACCCGCGCGCGGGCCCTGCAACTGATGACTCATACCGCCCGTGCCCCAGATCTGCACTTTCAGCGGTTCGTCATAGAGCGAAACTGCTTTGCGAATCGCGCGGCCGAGATTGAAACATCGACGCCCCGAAGGCACCGGGTATTGCACGACGTTGACCGCGAACGGAATCACAGGGCAAGGCCACGCGCTCGGCGCGCCACACATCAATGACAGTGGCACCGTCAGACCATGGTCAACATCCATGCGATTGACGATGGTGAGATCGAAATCGTCCTGGATCACCGACTGCGCGATATGCGACGCCAGGTCCGGATGGCCTTTCACAACCGGCACCGGTCTCGGTCCCCAGCCTTCATCCGCAGGCTTGAACTCAGCCGCGCAACCAATCGCGAACGTGGGAATGAAATCGAGGCTGAACGCGGTCGCGTGATCGTTGTAGACCAGGAAAATCACATCGGGCGTATTGTCCGCGAGCCAGGCCTTGGACGGTGCATAGCCCGCGAACAGCGGCTTCCAATAGTCATCACCGGTCTTGCCCAGATCCTGCGCCGCGCCGATCGCGGGCACATGCGAGGTGTACACGCTGGCAGTAATGGTAGCCATGCTATTTCTCCCCTCCCTTCGTGAGCGGAGCGCGTGCCGAGCGGCCGCCGGCCAGCATCATTTTCGCGTACTCCTCCTGGGTCATGCCGGTCATGCTCGCCGCCATGTATTGAAAGCTCTTGCCGTCGGTGGCGCCGATCTTGGCCAGGAAATAAATATTTCCTCCCAGCTCGATGCAGCGGTTGAGATCGCGCGCCAGGATGGCCAGCTTCTGCTCTTCCGTCATCGGCCACTCGTCGAGATACGCACGCTCGTTCGCCTTGAAGCGTTCGCGGTTCTCCGCCTTCATCAGCGACATGCAGAACTGATTCAGGTGATAGCCCTTGCGCGCCTGCTCGGCGTCGAAGACCGTGGTGCCGGGAACGTCTTTGTAGGGTTTGTCCAGGGCCATCTCAGCGACTCCAGTACAGCGCCAGGGGATTATCGACCAGCAACTTGCGTTGCAACTCCGGCGTGCGCGCGATGCGCGGAATGAAATCGACCAGCTTGCCGTCGTCGGGCATGTGCGACTTCATGTTCGGATGCGGCCAGTCCGTGCCCCACAGCACGCGATCCGGAAATGTTTCCACCACTCGGCGCGCGAAGGGAACCACGTCTTCATAGGCATCGGGGCCGGTCTTCGACAACCGTTCCGGGCAGCTCACCTTGGACCAGAAGTTGCGATGCTCGCGCAACAGGCGCAGGAACAGTTCGAACTCTGGACCGTCGACCGGCTTCGTGACATCGGGCCGCCCCATGTGATCGACCACTACCGTGGTCGGTAGCGACGTGAAAAAATCGTACAGCTCCGGCAACTCCTGGGCTTCGAAATAAATGACGACGTGCCAGCCCAGCGGCTTGATGCGCTCGGCGATGGCCAGCAATGTTTCCCGAGGCGTGGTGTCGACCAGTCGCTTCACGAAATTGAATCGCACCCCGCGCACGCCGGCGGCATCGAGTTCATGCAACTCCGCATCTGTCACATCTTGCTTGACTGTCGCCACTCCACGCGCGCGTCCGTTCGAATCGCGCAAGGCGTCGACGAGCGCACGATTGTCGGCACCGTGACACGTTGCCTGCACGATGACGTTGCGCTCGAACCCCAGAAAGTCCCGCAGCTCCCAGAGCTTTTCTTTCGGCGCGTCGCCCGGCGTGTATTTGCGCTCCGGCGCATAAGGAAACACATCTCCAGGTCCAAACACGTGGCAATGAGCGTCGACGGAACCCGGCGGCGGCACGAATGCCGGCTTGCTCGGCGCCGGATCAAACACCAGCCAGTCGCGATCCATTGGAAACGTCGCCATGGCTACAGGTTCCGGGCTTTCAGGATCGCGTCCAGGCGTGGGAACACGCGACGCGCGTTGAGTTCGAAGATGCGACGCTTGTCGTCCTCGGAAATCGACAGCGCATCGATGTATCGACGCGTGTCGTCGAAGTAATGGCCGGTTTGTGGATCGATGCCGCGCACCGCGCCCACCATCTCCGAGCCGAACAGGATGTTGTCGATATCGATGACTACCACCAGCAGGTCGATCCCGGGTTGATGGTAGACGCAGGTATCGAAGAACACGTTCTTCATGACGTGCTGTGCGAGCGCGGGACGTTTCAGCATGTCCGCCAGGCCGCGATATCGGCCCCAGTGATACGGCACGGCGCCGCCGCCATGAGGAATGATGAAACGCAGCGTCGGGAAGTCACGGAACAGATCGCCTTCGATGAACTGCATGAACGCGGTCGTGTCGGCGTTGATGTAGTGCGCGCCGGTGGCGTGGAAGTTGGGATTGCACGATGCCGACACGTGAATCATGGCCGGCACGTCCAGCTCCACCATTTTTTCGTAGAACGGATACCAATGCCTGTCGGTGAGCGGCGGCGCCGTCCAATGACCGCCGGAGGGGTCGGGATTGAGATTGCAGCCGACGAAGCCGAACTCCTTCACACAGCGTTCCAGCTCGCCGACCGAATGCGAGATCGGCACGCCGGGCGATTGCGGCAGCTGACAGACGCCGACGAAGTTCTCCGGATAGAGGTCGACCACGCGCTTGATGAGATCGTTACAGGCGCGCGTCCAGGCCTGGGAAACGTCTTCATCGCCAACGTGATGGGCCATCGCCGAGGCGCGCGGCGAAAAGATCGTGATGTCCGATCCGCGCTCACGCTGCAGCTTCAGCTGATTCTTTTCGATGGTCTCGCGGATTTCGTCGTCGCTGATCCTGGCGGGCCGCGGCGAGGGCGCGAGCGGATCTTTCAGCCTGCTGAGTTGCTGATCGCGAAACTTCTGGTGCGCGTCCGGCGCGGTCGTGTAGTGGCCGTGACAGTCGATAATCAACATCACGCTTTCTCCGTCCTGGCGCGCGACAGGATTGCGTCCAGCATGGGTTCCAGATGCTCGATGGGCGCAGCCTCTTTGAACGTGGCCGCCCAATCCTGACGCTCCGCGCTCGCGGCGCTCATGTGAGGTTTCAAACCGACATCGGCGACGGTCTGCGCAACCTCGCGCATTTCCTCGGCTCGTCTGCGGCCGTGAATCAAGGAACGGGAGATCATGTAGCGCGCCAGCACCGGCCAGTTCTCGACTGGAAACAGATTTCGCAGCGAGTCGATCACGGTTTGCTCGACACCGTAGTGACGCGCGGCGAGCAGCGACTCGGTCAACAGTGCTTCCATGCCTTTTATCATGACGCTGCGACACATCTTCGCCGCCGACGCCTTGCCGACCTCGTCGGAGAATACTTCGGCGCCCGCGAATCCGAGCTTGCGTGCCAGCGGCAGGAACTCCGCAGCTCGCGGCCCGCCGAGCAGCATCGGTGAAGCAATGCGTTTGGGCGCGATCGGCGACATGATCGCCGCCTCCACATAACGAGCCCCACCCGCTTCGACGATCGCCGCCGCTTGTTGCTTGACGCCTGGCGATACTGAATTCACATCCAGGAAATAGGTTGCGCGCTTCATCGCGCCCGCGACGGATCGTGCCGCCGCCAGATCTTGAGCAGCGGTCACCGCGCACACGACCAGATCCGCGTCAGCCACGGCCTGCTTCGCGTCTTTCTCTATACGCACGTCGGCCGCCGCCGCTACACGAGCCGGCGCACTGTTCGCATCGCTGAATAGCACGTCATAGGTGGTGAGCGCGCTGACGCCGGCCGAACGAAAATCTGCGACCAATGCCTGACCCACTTCACCGAAACCGAGCAAACAAACGCGCGCACTCATCGCCCGCTCCAGATCGTGCCAGGCACGAAAACTTCGCCGGACATCAATTTGCGCGCGGTGCGCAGCAAAGCGGAACGGCGAACGTTTACTTGACCATTAGTGACGGCCACGTCCATGTCGACGGTGAAAAATCCGGTCGGATGCTCGACATCGACACGCCCGCCCGAAAGTCGAGCTAACTTGGCGGCGACAGACCCCGGCACCATGCATGCGGTGGCGACGCTGACTGCGCCGAGCACGCCGATGGATTCATGAACTCGGTGAGGAATGAACG
>JBEVKA010000368.1:0-8558 GCA_040509855.1 Steroidobacter sp. | reverse complement strand
GCTGACCGATGCCCAATGAGCTGATGGGCGCAGCGGGGTCGAGATCGGTCAGGCCCATGGTGCGCAAATGGTCGCGCGCGATTCGTTCCATCTCCTCGAATGCAACGAAACCGAAGCGAGCCGGCATTATTCCCAGCTGAAGATTCTCCGCGACGGTGAGCGTGCCGACGAGGCTCAGCTCTTGAAGCACCATGCGCACGCCCGCTCGTTCCGCTTCAGTACGGCTGCGCGGTGAATAAGGAGCGCCATCCAACAGCATGGTGCCGGCGTCGGGAGCGAGCAGACCGGCGATGATTTTCGAGAACGTGCTCTTGCCAGCGCCATTCTCGCCAGTGAGCGCGACCACTTCACCCGCCGCCACACTGAAGTCGATCGACTTGAGCACGGGCGCGGCGAATGCCTTGCTCAGTCCGTGAACACGCAGCAGCGAATCAACCATCGGATCGATCAACGTGTAATCAGTGAGACGCGCGTGTCGACAGACGCCGGCAAGTTCGCTTGCGGTGTCTTGTTGGCGAGAGCCTTGAGCGCGATCTCGATCGCGGAGACTGCCTGCTGGCTGGGAAACTGATCCACGGTTGCGAGCATGCGTCCGTCGGTCAGCAACGGTTTGACCGCGGGAATGTTGTCGTAGCCGACCACCTTCACCTTGCCCGACCTGCCAGTCGTCTTGATCGCCGCGGCGGCGCCCAGCGCCATGGAATCATTGGCGCACAGGAACGCCGCCAGATCCGGGTTCTCTCGCAAAATCGCCGACGCCACCGTGTTGCCTTTTTGCAGTTCCCACTCTCCGGACTGCACAGCGATGAGCTTCAGACCTTTCGCCGTAACGGCATCGCGAAAACCCAACGTGCGTTGCTGTGAGTTCACGGTGGTCGGCACGCCCTCGATGATCGCAACCTTGGCGCCGGAGGCGAGCTGCGCGGCCAGATAGTCGCCGGCCAGTTTCGCGCCGGCACGATTGTCGGGTCCGACGAAAGGAATATTCAGGCGCTTCTCGGCCAACGCTTTGGTATCCAGTCGATTGTCGATGTTGATGACCAGCACGCCTCGCGACACTGCCGTTTGCAACACCGGCACCAACGCTCGCGAATCCGCCGGAGCAATGACCAGTGCATCGACGCGACGGGCCAGCATCTGCTCCACCAGTCTGATCTGTCCTACGGTATCGAGCTCGTCCTTGATGCCCGTCGACAGCAGCTCATACTCGCCAGCATGCGCGCGCTGATGAGTGGTCGCTCCCGCTTGCATGGTTTGAAAGAATTCGTTGGCCAGCGACTTCATGACCAGCGCGACCCGCGGCTTGGCGGCGGCATCCGCGCCATAGGCGCTCACGCTCAATACAAGAGCAGACAGCGCGCACAGGCCTCGGAAAACGGCCCGCAACGATGCAATTCGATCCCCCATGGAGCACATCACCTCTTGTTCCAATCGGCGGAGCATAGGGTCCCGCTCGGAGAGGTGTCAAAGCAATGAAATAGCTTGCCGGACTGTGGGATGAAATCGAGCGCCAACCCGATCTTTATCAGGTTTGTGCCAGGATCAACAATTGTCACCACCCGACTGTGGCAAATTGGCGCGCATGACTCACAAGGGCGAACTGTCGGCAAAAGAACTGAAGAAGTTGAGCAAGCGGATCGCCGACGCCGCGGCCAAGGAGAATGAAGCCGAGGTGCAGGCGGGCCTGAAGCCCTTGCTACACGCGCAACAGCACCAGGAAGACGCGGCACTTTGTCTCCTCACCCTCGTGAAAGAAGCAGGTCTGCCTCACGAGATGGCCCTGGACATCCTGGCCCAGGTGTTCGAGTCGCATTCACAAAACCTCACCGTGCTTGCGCTGCTGGGAGACGCGCTCGAGCAGGCGAAAGACATCGACATGCTGAACGCGCCGCCGCCAGAGCATCCGTTGTTCCAGAAAGTGGCCGATACCCTGGTCGCGTTCGCCGCGAAAACGAAGGGCACGGAAGACGAGGTGCGCACGCTCGAAGGACTGGCCACGGCGGCACGCATGCTGGCGCGACAACGCGACGAGCTGGCCGAGAGTGCCTATCGACGCCTGGTCGAACTCGAACCCGAACGGCCCGGGCCTCACTACAATCTCGGCCTGCTCTACAAGACGCGTGGCCGATTCGCAGAGGGCGTAATAGCAAATCAAACCGCGGCGAAGCTTGCGAAGAAACCAGTCGAGTCCTATCAGTGGAACTTGGGGATCTGCGCGACTGGTGCCGGCCAGGGTGAAGTCGCGCTCGCCGTTTGGAAGCAACTGGAACAGCGGATCAAGATGGGACGCTTCGGCTTGCCCGAAGGCGGTTACCCGATGTGCAAAGTCCGGCTCGCGGAACGCCCGCTCGCTGAGCGCACCGCTGCCAGCGACGATCCCGGTCTGGAAGAAACGATCTGGATCGAGCGGCTGAGCCCGTGTCACGGCATCATCCGCAGCGTGCTCTATCAGCAACTCGGCGTGGACTACGGCGACGTGATCCTGATGGATGGCGCGCCCATCACCTATCACACCTACGGCGACAAGAAGATTCCGGTGTTCCCGCATCTGGCGACACTGGTGAAGAACCACTATCGATTCTTCGACTTCGCCGGCACGCAGGAAGAGAAGGGACAGCTCGGTGACATCAGCCGCGACCTGGAGCGCGATGCCATCGTCTACTCACACACGGAAAACTACGTCACGTTGTGCGCCAACTGCTGGCGCGAGCGAAGCGTCGATCACGAGCACAAGGCGACGCTCGCCAAACATGTGATCGCGGGGCGCGTCGCCGCCCCGCCGGACCTGGATGTAAAAGAGCTCTTGCGGCAACTGGATGCCGCAATGAGCAGTCGTGAATCGTGCCACCTCTATGTGCCGCAACTTTGCGAAGCAGCGGGATTGGCGGAACGCGCGGCGGTCGAGCAGCGACGATTCAACATGATCCGAAGCGCCATCGAGTAAGTCTCAAGGCTTGAGGAGAATCTGTCGCTCCTCGATCAGTCCGAAATCATCGCTCACTCGCAGCTGGTAGCGGCCAGCGGGAATGTTTTCCGTGCTCATGCGAAGTGAGTCGCCGGTGAACATTCCTTCCGCCCACAACAAGCCGGCCTTGTCGACGATGGTCACTCTCGCGGCGCCCGCCGACGGACGCGGCAGCACGACACTGACTTCTTTGTTCGAAGGGCTCAGCAATACTCGAGTCGACGCCAGGCTCGTCGACGAGCTGACGAATTCGAACGCCCACTGCTGATTGAAACTGATGTTGTCGAACCAGAACTGCATCACCGCGCCATCCGCGGTCTGACCGCCGGTGTCCAACGCCTTGCCGTTGGCGCGATTGACCAGCTTGTAGTACGAGTCGACGGCGACCAGCGTCCACTGCTGATTGAAGCTGGGACTGTCGGCCCACTGCCCCACCGCCGAGCCATCGGCGGTTCGACTGACGCTGTCCACATACTTCCCGCCCGTGACCGCGCGCAGCCTGGAATATCCACCAGACGATGTGAGCACCCAGCGTTGATTGTTACTACTGCCGCCCGCCCACTGCGCAACGTTCGATCCGTCGGCCGTGGCGCCGAGATTGTCCAGATACTTGCCGCTGCCTCGGTTGCGCAAGCGATACGTGCCGTTCGCGAGCGCGCCTCCTTGTGAAGGCACATTCACACCGGCAGCAACGGGCCAGCCGTTGCTGAAGCTCATGGTCGTGACTCGCAGCTTCGGCGCGCCGTTGTCGTTGCCGTCGTAGAAGTGATACGTCAGCCTGCCTTCACCGTAACCGACGTGACCCGGGCCGATGTAACGTCCGTCGCGATTCGGCAGAAAGATGCTGCCGCCGCCACTCAGGACACTCGCGCCCGTCTTGTCGAGATACGGCCCTGTCACGCTCGTGGAGCGCGCCACGACGGTGTAGTACGTGCTGTTGACACCGTTACAACACAGGCCGCGCTGGAAGAACAAATAATAGAAGCTGCCGTTCTTGTGCAGATACGGCGCTTCCACCTGGCCCGGCACCAGATCCCAACGACTGGAATTGAGCGGCTTGCCGTTGGATGCATTGAGCTGCAACAGATCGATGCCGGTTTGCCAGTTGCCCCACGTCAGCCAGTGATTGCTGCCATCGACCAGCGGCGCGGGATCGATCGCGTTGTTGCCCGCCACCACCAGACCTTGATCGGTCCAGGGTCCGGCGAGATTGGTCGCCGTCGCCAAACCAATCGCCGCGGGCGCGCCCTGCCCCGCGCACGAGTAATACAAACGATACTGGCCGTTGACGTTGATGACGTCCGGCGCCCAGAAATGTCCGCCGAAGCCGGTCACATGGTTGTTGATCCAGCTCGGCCAGCTGCCGATGGGAAATACCGTCGGCTCGACGCGCCAGTCGCTGAAGTTGGCGTTGCTGGATGACATGGCGAACACGCCATCGCCGGTGGTGAATATCCAATAGCGTCCGTCGACGTTACGGATCATTCGCGACGGGTCATGGCTGGGAGCTACTTGCGCCTGCGCGGCGTGCCCGAGCAACAGTGCCGTGACGAGGCAAATCAGCCAGAGGAGGCGCGGAAAATATATCCCTCGGTGCGCGGACGTTTCCTTCATTGGAATCTCCTAGCGACAGCATCCATTCATCGCGTACGCCAGCCCTGGCGCGCGAGTTCGCCTCTCTTCGTCAGCCGCTTTTATATTGTCTGACAATTAAAAACTTCGCAAGAGGCTGGAATTACCCGTCCCCGCACCTTTAGTTGCGACTTCGTCAACCGACGCGGGACAATCCGCCCCCTCCCAAACTCGAGCAGCCCATTCATGAAGTCGGAGTTCGCGATTGTTGGCGCTGGCGCCATTGGTTCCATCCTCGCCGCGCATCTCGCGCGAAGCGGCCATGCGGTCACCGTGATCGCACGCGGTCGACGCGCGCAACAGATTCAGTCGGGAGGAATCCAGATCAAAGGGTTGAGTGAGATCACCGCGCCCGTGCAGGTGCTGACCGATCCGTCACAACTCAGCGCCACGACAACACTCATCATCGCGACCAAGACCCCTGGCTCTACTGAGCTGCTTCAGCAATTGAGTCATGTGAATGTCGATGCGGCATTGTCGATTCAGAACGGCGTGCAGAAGGACGAGTTGCTGGCAAATACCTTTGGCGCAAACCACACGCTCGGCGCGCTCGCGGACACGAGCGGAGAGCTGCTCGCCTCGGGCGAAGTCCTGTTCACACGCAATGTGAATTTGTTCCTGGGCGAGTTGACTGGAGAGTTGACCGAGCGCGCGCAACGAATCGCCAGGACAATCGACGATGCCGGCGTGCGATCCAGCGCCGTGCCAGACATCGTTTCGCGCGAGTGGAGCAAGTTCGTGTGCTGGCTCGGCTTCTTCAGCCTGGCGCTCACGACGCGAGTCGTCACCTGGCGCTATTTGTCCGACGCCGACTCCGCGCTGTTACTGGTTCGTTTCGTGCGTGAGCTAGCTGCGCTGGCCAAAGTACGAGGTGTTCCTTTGACGGAGGATCGTGCGCTGCTGCCGCTGAGTACAGTTCTCGAAGGTTCGGACGCCGATGCCGTCGCGGCCGTCCACAAGGTCGGCGCGCAGTACCAGACAAACGCTCCCGAGCATCGCATGTCGGCGCTGCAAGACCTGCTCGCCGGTCGTCCGCTGGAAATCGAAGAAACCTTCGGCTACGCCCTGCGCAAAGCGCACGAACTGCGAGTTCCGACGCCGCTACTGGATACGTTCTATCACGTGGTAAGGACGATCGACCGCACGCGCACTTGAATGCGGCGCCTTCGAGAGTACGAGCAGAAACAGCGCCAGTATCCAGTGAAACACGATCGGGATTCCGCCGGCGGCAAGAAAACTTTCGGCACCACGAGCGTACTGAATTATCAGGCGCAGGATCATGACTGCAAAATAGATCAGTGCGGTCGCCGTGAGCCAATTCGCGTCGGTCGCACGCGGGCGAAGCATTTGCTGGACGACCAGGCCGGTCATGAGCATGAGGATCACGATCTGCGCCGGCAGCAGCAGCGGATAAGGCAGCAGGCCGGAGTACCAATGCTCCATCGGAGGTAGCCACGAGAATCCTATCAATACGACTTCGAGCTGCCCCAGCACGCGCAGAAGAAACAATCCCGTGCAGAGCCAGAGAACCGGGATGCGCAAGCGAGCGGCGTTCATGCCTGCACCCCGAACATCGCACGATAGTGCCGATACCAGTCGCTCTGAAACACCTCTTGTGGATCGATCCGACGCTTCGCCGCCAGGAACTCCTGAAACATCGGATAGCAGGTGTTGACCTGCTCCGCCGTCGCGTGCCGATGGTAGGTCAGGAAATAATTGCCGCGATGATGAATGGCGATATCGATCAAGCGCCTGAAGGCGGCGGCGGAATTGGCCATGCCGCGCGCGTCATGGTCCACGTGCAGATTGAATATGACGCAAGCAAGGCGCTCTCGTGCCCATGACAGCAACGTCTCCTTGTCGGGCTCGATCAGACGCACGGTGCCGTAGACCAGATCGACACGGTGGCGCAGAAAGTCCCGGCGAACATCCGTCATGAATGCCGCCAGCCGATCGCGTGGGACGTAGAGCTCGGTAATCATTTCCGATCCGGCCACCGGCGCCTGCAGCGCGCCGTCCAGCCGTTCGTGATAGTCGTCCAGGTACACGCTCAGCTGGTGAGTGTCGCTCCAATAGATCTGCCCCGACGACTGCAAGTAGAAATCCGCGAACTCGTTGAAGGCGCGCATCTTGTTTCGATGCGCGAGATACAACAGCCGCCGCCAATCCGCGGGCGACAGCCGGATCTGGTTGGCCGGAATCGGCGTACTCGGATCCACCGGCCGATAACAGGAGAACACGCCGCGAGACAGGAAGTCGCGATCCTCCGTGGCCGTGGAGAACTGGAAGTCGCCATAGAGATAGCCTTCCGCGATCCGATCGTTGAAGCGCTCGATGACCCGCTCGACGCGTTCGAGCTGAACGATGCGCGCGACTTTCTGTCGAGGCACGAGACGCAGCCGCACCGATGTGACGACGCCAAACAACCCATAGCCGCCGACGATCAGGCGAAACAGCTCCGAATTGCGACTGCGATCGCACTCGACCACCGAGCCATCGGCCAACACCACTTCGAGCGATTCGATGTCGCCGACGAATGGCGTATACGTGAGCCCTCGCCCGTGAATGTTGGCGGCAACCGCGCCACCCAATGTCAGCCGGTCCGCGCCGGTCTGCTTCTGGCGAATGCCCCAGGCGCTGGCGCCATCGCGCTGTTCGATCACGTAATGGCGCATCAGATCCGGCCAGGTGATCCCCGCCTGCGCATGAATGATCCCGCGCTCACGGTCGAAGTCGAGCACGCGATTCATCGATCGCATGTCGAGTAGCCACGCATCCTGCGCGAACTGCTGGCCACCCATGGCATGACACGAGCCCGCGATGCTCATGCTTTCGTGTCGCTGTCGCGACCGATGCACAGCCGCCGTCACCTCCTCCACGTTACAAGGCAGGATGCGCCCTCGCACGCTGGTGGGATTGAGGTGCGAATGCTTGTCGTTGCACAGCTCGCCCGTCGGCGACGACTCTCGGTCCGACAGCTCGATGCATTGCCTGGGTTGGGCACTCATGCGCGTTCCGTTGGCGTGACTGAAGATGAGGCGAGCCTGCGGTGGCCGTTCAGATCCCGCAACCGGACTTGCGTTAGTCTTGGAATCCAATACCCTGCGGCTCGTCCGCTTCGACCGTACGAGGATCCAATGAGCGAATGTGCGCAGATCATTGCCGTCTTGAAGCGCAGCCTGAAGGCGCGCGGCACGACATATCGCGACCTCGCCCAGGCCGTGGGCCTGAGTGAAGCGTCGATCAAACGCATCTTTGCGGAAGAAACATTCTCGCTGGCGCGCCTGGAACAGATCTGCACCGCCTTGGGATTGAGCATCGCAGAGCTGGCGCGGATGGCCGCTCAACAAAACACACCCGGCAGCCAGCAGCTGACCCTGGAACAGGAACAGGCGCTAGCCAGCGACGCGCGCTTGCTGGCTTGTTTTCACCTGCTGCTCAATGGTCGCCAGACCGTCGACATCGGGCGCGAGCTCGACCTTCCGGAACGTGAGCTACGCCGCTTGCTGGTGAAGCTCGACACGGCGAAGCTGATCGAACTGCAGCCCAAACTGAAAGTCCGGCTGCGTACTTCAAATGTCATCGTCTGGCGCAGCGATGGCCCGGTGCGGCGGCTGTACGAGAAGCAGGTCAAGCTGGAGTTCCTGCAAGGCGAGTTCACCGGCCGCCACGAGCTCATCAGCTTCGCGTCCGCGGAGCTGTCCGAAGCGTCGGCAAAAATTCTCACGCGCAAGGCCGAGGTGCTGGCGCGGGATTTCGCCGAGCTCGCGAGCCTGGACGCCGGGCTGCCCGGCAAAGAGAAACGCAGCATGGGTTTACTGCTGGCGTTCCGCCCCTGGGTGTTCTCTATGTTGTTCGATGGACTGCGCAGGCAAACCTGAGCGCGTTCAGTCCTCGATCCACGGAATTCTAGGCGTAGGCGTCGAGCAGGCCGAGTTTGACCTGGACTGCGGAGGAGATG
>JBEVKA010000367.1:0-5582 GCA_040509855.1 Steroidobacter sp. | reverse complement strand
ATGCCGGCACCACCGACACGACGCTCTATAACGTCGACATCGCGACCAACTCACTGCTGACGCAACGGCCCGCCAACAACGGCGTGCTGACGACCGTTGGTCCGCTGACGGCGTCTACCACGCCGGCCTTCACGTTCAGCGGCGGCTTCGACATCGCGGGCGGCAACGATGGTCTCGCGATCGCGGCCCTGCAGCCCACGGGCGGCGCGACGCAATCGACGCTGTATCGTGTGGACCTGCGGACCGGCACGCTCACGCCGGTCGGCGCGATCGGTCCGGCCACCACGCAGCGACTGATGGGTCTGACGATCCGACTGCAGTAACCGTCGGTTCGTCGTCTCTCAAGGGCGAGGTTGGACGACAACCTCGCCCTTTTCATTGACCAGTCCGTTCAAACCCTCCGGCGTATTCGCCAGCCGATACATCAGCTCGCCGCGACTGCGCACATCGAGCCGCCGATAGAGTCGCTGCACGTGTCGATTGACTGTGTTGTGACTGAGCCCGAGCCGGCGCGCGATTTGTTTCTCCGCTTCGCCACGGATCAACCCCGCCAGCACATCGCGCAAGCGCGCCGGCAGTAGATCGTTTGCTGGTGGCGTCTCCATCTTGAGCCGCGTGCCCAACACCATGCTCAGCTCGTGATGAAACACTCGCATCAGACGCACCGCGCGTCGCGAGTATTTGCCGTCGGCGGCGGATCGATGCAGGACGATCACCTGGATCGCCGTATCACCCGGAACTCGCAGCGAAGATGTGATGCGATCATTCAATCCGCATGGCCGCACGTACTCGTTGTAGTGCATGGAAGATAGCCACAGTTGCTGATCCAGTACGGCTTCGAGATTCCGTGTGCGCAACGAACCATCGAAACCTTTGTAGTAATTCACATGGAACGGATCGTTACGGTGCGCTTTGCTTTCCTGGTAATGCACCCACAACCGCGCATGTGAGTCATCGAGAAAGCCCGCGCTCAATGGCTCGCTGAGTCGTTCCTGCGGCTGACCCAGATCGTGAATGTGCATATACAACGCGAGCTGCGCGCCGGTCAGGCCTCGCAGGCCCTCCAGCATATGCATGCGCCACGCCGATGGTTCGCGACCGAGCTCGCCGCATTCTCCAATCAATCGGCAGATTGCACGCACGTCCTTGAGTCGCAGGCGCTCGTCTCGCCCCGCCGGCATTGGCGGTTCCTCCATGAGTTGGTGCTTTTACGTCATTGCCCGGCGTCCAGCCGCGATTCGATGCTAGTGGCGCATCGACGTCGCCAGCCATCGGACGTCGGTGCATGAACCTTCCTCTGAAACGCTCCAGGAGTACGCTCATGTTGAATTCACGTTTGTTGGTCATGGCCGGATTTGCCACGTTGCCATTGTTGGCGCAGGCCACTGTACCTGCGGTCGACGGCGTCGGCCGACCGGCGGTTGTGATATGTGGAGTGACCCCGGCCGGCGTGCCGATCCGCACCGCGCACATGGACAAAATCATTTTCCAGATCGTCGGCGATCTGAAGGCCGAACTGGCAGCGGATCAGCCCGCGCTCGACGCCGTGCCGAAACGAACCGATCTGGACATCAAGGTGATCGACGATCCGCGCACCGTCGCGGATCTCGAAGGCAAGGTACTGACATTCCTCGGCGCATCGGATACGCCCGACAATCGAGAAGGGCTGCGAATCACCGATGTCGAATATGCCGTTATCTGCCCGCGGCAGAACGCTGACTGATGTTTCGGGTGACGATGGGCCGGCTCGCGAGGGAGGCGCGAGCGGGCTACAATCGCGCCCGATATGACCACCGACAATAGCGCTCAGATTCAACGTGACGCCGAAGGGCGGCTGCGACACCTCATCACCCTGGACGGCCTGACCCGCGACGAAATCGTTGCGCTGCTGGACCTGGCCCAGTTCTACGTGCGCTCGCCCGGCGACCTGGCGGCGCGGGACCAGACGCTGGCGGGACACACAGTCGCCAATCTGTTCTTCGAGCCAAGCACTCGCACCCGCGTGTCGTTTGAACTCGCGGCACAGCGGCTCGGCGCGGAAGTGGTGAATCTGGACATGCAGTCATCGTCACGCGTCAAAGGCGAGACGGTGCTCGATACGATCTACACACTGCAGGCGATGCTGGCGGACATTCTGGTGATGCGAGACGCCGAACCCGGCTTGCCTGCCTATGTCGCTCGCTACGTCGCGCCGCATGTTTGTATTCTCAATGCGGGCGAAGCGCATCTCTCACATCCGACGCAAGGGTTGCTGGATGCGCTCACCGTGCGGCAGGTCAAAGGTGATTTCACCAAGTTGAAAATTCTGATCGCGGGCGACATCAGTCACTCACGCGTCGCTCGTTCGGCGTGGCGTGCGTTCACCACGCTCGGCGTCGAAGAGCTGCGCATCGCCGCGCCGGAAGATCTGATGCCGAGCAAACATGAGTTCGAAGGCGCGAAGCGTTACATCGACATCGATCGCGCCATCGCTGGCGTGGATGTAGTGATGGCGTTGCGCATTCAGCGCGAGCGAATGAGTGGCGCGCAGATTCCCGATGAAAGTTCATATCACCGCGCGTTCGGCATCACCGCCGAGCGCCTCGCCAAGGCGCGCGCCGGTGCGATCGTCATGCACCCCGGCCCGATGAATCGCGATGTCGAGATCGCGAGCGCCGTCGCCGATGGTCCGCAATCGGTGATTCAACGGCAGGTTACCAACGGCGTCGCCGTGCGCATGGCCGTGCTCGCAACCATCGCCCGCAACGTGCAGGCTCGCCGGCACTTTCAGTGAGCGAGCCACAGCGGTGAAACAGTCCGCGTGAGCACGGAACAACAACGCCGCTTCGACCTGCTCATTGCGAATGAGGCGGGCTACGACTCCGTCGTGCGATCCGCCATGGCGATGACTAGCGAACCATCGTCGGGCGTGCTCGTGCTGTTCAGCGCGGTCGCGGAGTTTTCATTTCGCCCGCGCCCCTCCACGATTCTCGTACCACACATGCCACCGGGTGTGATCGCATGCGTGCCAGCGCTGGAGGAGTTTGGCGTGGCGAGCCGCCTGGCGAGCACGCTGGGATTGCCGGGATGTTTCGACGGCACAGTGATAGAGCTGGCCGAACTATGGCTTGGCGCGCTCGCGCCCGGTGAGTTACGAGAGGTCCACATCACCGCGAGTGGTGACGACGAGCTGCTGCGCGAGGTGGAGCAGCTCAAACGCCGCTTCAGCCGAAGTTGATCTTCGCTTCCAGGTTGGTGCGCGAGTCGGCGTAGAGCAGCGCGTCGTCGAGCGTGATGCGGCCTTGTTTGTACAGCTCGTACAACGCCGTGTCGAAGTGCTGCATGCCCTTTTCCGAGCTGGTGCGCAGCGCTTCCTTCGCGCCGAGCACGTCGCCCTTCTTGACGAGTTCCTGCACGTGCGGCGTGTTGATGAGCAATTCCACCGCAGCAACTCGACGTTTGTTCTTACCAGGCACCAGACGCTGCGCGATGATGGCGCGCAGGTATTGAGAAATATCCAGGAAGATCTGCGTGTGCTGATCCAGCGGGAACATGTTGATGATGCGATCGAGCGTTTCGGCCGCGTTGTTCGCATGCAAGGTCGCCAGCACCAGGTGGCCGGTGCCCGCCAGCATGATCGCCGACTCCATGGTCTCGCGATCGCGGATTTCGCCGATCAGCAGCACGTCCGGCGCGGCGCGCATGGCACTGCGCAGAGCACGAGCGTAGGACTTGGTGTCCAGGCCCACTTCGCGCTGATTGATGATGGACTTCTTGTTCGAGTGCAGGAACTCGATCGGATCCTCGATGGTGATGATGTGGTCCGACGAGCTCTCGTTGCGATAGTTAATCATCGCCGCCAGCGTGGTCGATTTACCCGAGCCGGTCGCACCCACCATCAGCAGCAGGCCGCGCTTCATCATCATCAGATCCTTGAGGATCTCCGGCAGACCGAGGTCATCGATGCGCGGCATGTCGGCAGTGATGTAACGAAGCACCATCGCGGGATTGCCGCGCTGATGAAACACGTTGACGCGGAAGCGCCCCAGCCCCGGCTCGGAAATCGCGAAGTCGATCTCCAGCTCGTCGTTGAAGGCGTCGATCTGCTCCTGGGTCATCAGGCCATACGCGGCCTGGCGCACCACTTCCGGCGTCAGCATCTGCTTGTTGACCGGAAAGATCTGGCCTTCGATCTTGATCTTGATCGGCGCGTAGGAAGTGAAGAACAGGTCGGAGGCGCGCTTGTCGACCATCAGCTTGAACAGCGGCTTGGTGTTGAGGACGACCTGGCGGTCCTCCCCCGCAACAGCGCTGTCAGCTGAGGGGACATCGTTCTCTAGGGTCTCGCCGTCGGCAGCCATGATGTTCTCGAACAGGTGGGCAATTATTTAACAGATGCAACCGACATCGTTGCTTACCGACCTATCACGCCTTCTGTCTCCTCTTCCATGATGCGCAGGCTGTCGCTGGCCTCGTCCGAAATCTTGAGTTCGCGCTTGCTCTCGAGCTTGATGCGCAGGCGCACTTCGTTCTTCGAGTCCGCGTTACGCAGCGCGTCCTCGTAGGAAATCATCCCGCTTTCGTACAGGTCGAATAGCGACTGGTCAAATGTCTTCATTCCCAGACGGTTCGACTTGCCCATGACCTCCTTGATGGCGGCGACTTCGCCCTTGAAAATCAAATCCGAGATCAGCGGCGAATTCAACATGATCTCCATCGCTGCGATCCGGCCCGAACCGGATTCGCGCGGAATCAGTCGCTGCGAGATCAGCGCTCGAATGTTAAGTGACAGATCCATCAGCAGCTGTTCGCGGCGCTCTTCCGGGAAGAAGTTGATGATGCGGTCGAGCGCCTGGTTGGCGCTGTTCGCGTGCAGCGTCGCCAGCACCAGGTGACCGGTTTCGGCGAACTGGATGCCGTATTCCATGGTGTCGCGGTCACGAATTTCGCCAATCAGAATCACGTCCGGCGCCTGACGCAGCGTGTTCTTGAGCGCGACGTGCCAGCTCTCGCAGTCCACGCCCACTTCGCGATGCGTAATCACGCAGCCCTTGTGGTTGTGCACGTATTCGACCGGATCTTCAATGGTAATGATGTGACCGCGGGTCTTTTCGTTACGATAGTTCAGCATCGCCGCGAGCGACGTCGACTTACCCGAACCGGTGCCGCCAACCAGAATACAAAGGCCGCGCTTGCTCATCACCACGTCGCGCAGCACCGGCGGCAGCAACATTTCGTCCAGGGTCGGGATCTTGGCGTTGATGGTTCGCACCACGCAGCCGATCTGGCCCTGCTGCACGAATGCGCTGACACGGAAACGACCGATGCCGGCCGGCGCGATCGCGAAGTTACATTCCTTGCTGGCATCGAAGTCGCGCGTCTGCTTGTCGTTCATGATGGAACGTACCAGCACCGCGGCCTGCTCCGGCGTCAGCACGCGCTCGGACTGCGGACGAATCTCGCCGTCAACTTTGATGGCGGGCGGAAAGCCCGCGGTGATGAACAGGTCCGAGCCCTTGCGGTCGACGACGCGCTTGAGCAGGTCCTGCATCAGTTTAATAGCTTGTTCGCGTTCCATTGTCGCAACCTCTTCAAGACATCGC
>JBEVKA010000366.1:0-6049 GCA_040509855.1 Steroidobacter sp. | reverse complement strand
TCTCCCAGTTCGGATACGGCTCGCGGCGATCCAGGTGACGCAGGCCCTTCACGCAGCGGATGATCCACCAGACCGCGATCACGAAGAACAGCACGAAGCCGATGAAGATCAGGCACAGGATGCCGGCGATCACCGAGTACAGCAGGCCGAGCCAGAAGGTCCGGATCTGGAAATCGTAGTGATTGCGCAGCCAGTCCGGCGCCTCGTCGCGATACATGTACGCCATGATGACGCCGATGATGGCCGTGATGCCGGAAATGATCGTCACCAGGTACAGGACATAAATGACCGTGGCGATGCCGGTGTTGGCCGGACGATCGGTAACGACTTGATTCACCGTACTTCTCCCTCGCGAACAGCCCGTTGAGGCATGCCGGAATTGTGGGCCGGGTCACCCTTGGGCTCAACCGCATTCACCGGCGGATTGCCGCGATTGGCCGCGATTCGTGCCAGCCCGGAATCAATCCCATGCCACCCGCCCCGATGATCCCTCGTCGGCGCGCGCGTAATCTGCACTCACGGTAGAGACAAAGAGAACGCAAAGGAGAGCAGCCATGCTCGATCTCGAAACAGACAATGTGATTCACGTGCCGACCTCGGTCCAGGTCACGCTGCCGGAAGCGGCAAAAACCCTGGAACAGGCCCGGCAGCGCCGTCGCGAAGAGCTGGCGGATTGGCAGCCTTCAGGTGGCTGGCTGGCGGATCAGCGCAAACTTCGTCCGCTTTATCGCGCCCATGCGCGCGTAGCCGTGCGTTAACCGACAGGAGCAACGACGAAAGACGGATCCACGTCTTTCGTCCAGGCCAGCAACCCACCCTCGAGATGAGCCGCATTCGTTAGACCTGCACGCGTGGCGATGGCTGATGCCGTGAGACTGCGCACGCCGCTCCGGCAAATGAATACCGCCAGTTTATCCACTGGCACTTCCATGACTCGCTGCTGCAACTGACCCACCGGAATATTCACCGCGCCCGGCAGGCAAGACACCGCGAACTCCTTCGGCTCGCGCACGTCGATGATTGCGACCTCCGGCAACATCGGCCACAACTGTCCGGGCGTCAGCCGACGCACCTGATCCATCACTTCGACGCTGCACAGTTCCGGCAGATCCGCGGGCTCGCGAATAGACGGTTGATCGCCGCACACGGCGCAATCCGGCCGCCGCTGGAAACGACATTCTTCAAAGCGCATGGCGAGCGCGTCGTATGTCAGCAAGCGCCCCAACAACGGCTCACCTATGCCGATTATTAGTTTGATCGCCTCGGTGGCTTGAATCGTTCCCATCACACCAGGCAGCACACCGAGCACACCGGCTTCAGCGCAGTTGGGCACGACGCCATCCGCAGGCGCTTCTGGAAACAAACATCGATAGCAGGGTGAACGGCCGGGCACATACGTCATCGCCTGCCCTTCAAAGCGATGAATCGCCGCGGACACCAGCGGCTTGCGCAAGATCACGCAGGCATCGTTGGAAAGATAACGAGTGGTGAAGCGATCCGTGCCGTCGAGCACGATGTCGTATCGGCTGAATATGTCACGCACATTCGCGGCGCGCAGCTCAACGGCATGCGCGACGAGTTCGATCTCAGGATTGAGCGCGAGCAATCGCTGTTTGGCAGCGTCGGCTTTCGGGCGGCCGACACTCGCGGTGTCGTAGAGCACCTGCCGCTGCAGATTGGAAACGTCGACCTGATCGTTGTCGATGACGCCGATGGTGCCAACGCCGGACGCCGCCAGGTACAGCGCCGCGGGCGATCCGAGACCACCGGCGCCGACCAGCAACACCTTCGCGGCCTTGAGTTTTTGCTGGCCTTCGACGCCGACCTCTCGCAACGAGAGATGGCGGCTGTAGCGGGCGAGATCGGCGGGAGTCAGCGACGACATGGTCACTGCAACATCACACTGGACCCCGATCGCTGTCAACTCGGCCGCCAGGTGTGGCGAAATAGTGAATCCCAGCTTTGCACGATCCCGAATCCGATCAGTGGAATGACAGCCCTTTCGGCCAAGCTGCTGTCTCGTGGTGGACACGCCACGGACATTTCCGCCAATCCAGCGCGGACATATTAAGCCCGACCACAGCAGGATCGGACACCACACCGCAGCGGGCGGAGCAGCGGAAAACCCGCAGCCCGTTGTATCCTCGACGCAGCAACAGGGTGCCGGAGCTCACCGATGACACTCACCAGCAATCCCCGTCCGGCCACCGCCGCGCCGGCCGCCTCATCCGCACGCCGCACGGTCAGCGCGTCGCTCAATAATTTTTCCGCTGGGCTGACGCGCATCGACGCGATTCCCTACGCCATCGTCTGCATGCACATCGGTCCGTCGGTGGAAGTGACCTGCGAGCGAGGCGGCAAATTGCGCCATGGCCGCGAAGTCGCGGGCGATCTGGACATCATTCCGGCGCACACGCCGGCCGCTTGGGAAACCAGGCAAGGCGGCACGACGCTCATCATGCGAGTGCCCGACGAGCTGTTACGCAGCGTCGCGGTCGAGCTCGAAATGGACCCCAACAGCATCGAGATCGCCGACCGATTTCAGCTGCGCGATCCGTTCATTGAACATATCGGCTGGGCGATCAAGGCGGACATCGAATCCGGCGGCGCGGGCGGCCGTCTGTTTCGTGAGAGCTTGGGCACAGCGCTCGCGGCTCGACTGCTACAGAGACACAGTCGCCGCTCGCTGCCGATGCGAGATCCACAGGGCGGCTTGAGCGCGTGGAAACTCAAGCTGGTGATTTCTCACATCGAGGACAATCTGGAGAGCGAGCTGTCGCTGGCCGAGATCGCGCAGGTCGCGGGCGTCAGCGTGTCGCATCTGAAGACGTTGTTTCGCCGCTCTACCGGCACACCGGTGCACCAGTACATTCTGCGTCGACGTGTGGAGCGCGCGAAGCTGCTATTGCAGGATCAAAACCTGTCGATCGCGCAGATCGCATTCGCCACCGGCTTCGCGCATCAAAGCCATCTCGCGAGACACATGCGGAAGATTCTCGGCGTCACGCCGGCCGTCGCACGCAAAGACCTGGCGCACGTGGCCGCGAACGTTTGAGCGACTACTCCGCCGTCGAAACGAATCGCGCGTGCTCGCGATCCTTGCGGACCTGATCGCCGCGAAACACCTGGCCGCTCATGGCCACGTACACGCCGGCCGGTAATGTTTGCACGGCCGCGAACGCCATCCCCAGATTGAACATCGCATCGCTCTCCGCGAAACGCGCCGGCGACAACGCACCGGTGAAGACGATGGTCTTGCCCGCGATCGACGCGAGCACCTTGGCCGACTCCGTCATCGTGTCCGTGCCATGGGTGATGAGCACGCGCTCCGTGTCGAGCGCCGCGACCGTCTCGCACAATGCCCGTCGGTCCTGATCGGTGAGATCCAGGCTGTCCTTGCGAAACAACTCGACCACGCGAAATGGCTGCGTCACGTTGGCCATTTCCAGCATCTTCTTGACCATGGGCTCGCCGATCTTGTACGCGCTGAGCGCGTCGAAATAGGCCTTGTCGATGGTGCCGCCGGTGGTGATGACCACGATGGGTGCGATGACTTTCTGCATGGGGCGCACGATACCAGCCCCGTTCCACGCCGCAACACGCCCGTGCCCCCAATTCAATAGTCGCTGAGTTATTCTGCTCGAAACTCGGGATCGGGCGGCACCCGATAAACATTGCTTCACTGGAGATGCAGATGGAATTCAGGCGATTGGGCGGATCAGGTTTCAAGGTCCCGGTGCTGAGCCTCGGCACCGGCACGTTCGGCGGCAAAGGCGCGTTGTTCACCTCGTGGGGAGCGACCGACGACAAGGAGGCGACCCGGCTGGTCGACATCTCCCTCGAAGCCGGCCTCAACATGTTCGACTCGGCCGACGTGTATTCCGGCGGCGCAGCCGAGGAAATCCTGGGTGCTGCGATTCGCGGCAGACGCGATCAGGTCATCATTTCCACCAAGGCGACCTTCCGTAACGGCCAGGGCCCGAACGACGTCGGCTCGTCGCGCTATGCACTGATTCGCGCCGTCGACAAGGCGCTTGCGCGACTCGGCACCGACTATATCGATCTATTCCAGCTGCACGGCTACGACGCAACCACGCCGGTCGAGGAAACATTACAGACCCTCGACGACCTGGTGCGCGCGGGCAAGATCCGTTACACCGGCGTGTCGAACTTCTCCGGCTGGCACTTGATGAAATCGCTGGCCGTGTCGGATCGCTACGGTTGGACGCGTCACGTCGCACATCAGGCCTACTACTCGCTGATCGGCCGCGACTACGAATGGGAGTTGATGCCGCTCGGCGTGGAGCAAAAGGTCGGCGCGATCGTATGGAGCCCGCTCGGCTGGGGACGCCTCACAGGCAAAATCCGACGTGGACAACCCCTACCGGACAGCTCCCGCCTGCAGGCCAGCGCCAGCCGCGAGAGCGGCCCGCAAGTCAGCGAAGACTATTTGTACAACGTCGTCGATGCGCTCGACGAAGTCGCCAAGGAGACCGGCAAGACAGTGCCGCAGATCGCACTCAACTGGTTGTTACAACGACCGACGGTATCGAGCCTCATCATCGGCGCTCGCAACGAGGAGCAGCTGAAACAAAACCTCGGCGCCATCGGCTGGAATCTCACGCCGGAGCAGGTGAAAAAGCTCGACGCGGCGAGCGCCGAGCCACTCGCCTATCCATACTGGCATCAGCGTGGGGTGTTCAGCGAACGGAACCCACCACCGGTTTGATGCCCTTGGTCGGCCCGTAACCCGGGCCGCGCACCACTTGGCCGGGCTTCGCGCCGGTGTGCTCACCGTCGCGAAGCACCTGCACGCCGTTGTCGAACACGTGCCGCACGCCCGTCGCGTACTGATGCGGCTTGTCGAACGTGGCGTGATCCTTGATCGTCGCCGGATCGAACACCACGATGTCGGCGAAACAATCCGATTGCAGGCAGCCGCGATTCTTGAGCTTGAATGTGGTCGCCGGCAGGCTGGTCAAGCGACGAATCGCGTCTTGCAACGTCGTGACTTTCTGATCGCGCACGTAGTGGCCGAGGAAGCGTGCGAATGTTCCATACGCGCGCGGGTGCGGATTGCTGAGCAGGAACGGGCCTTCCGGAGCAGGCGCCTCCGCATCCGAATCGATGTTGACCCAGGGCTGAGACAGCCCGAGCTTCACGTTCTCTTCCGACATCAAGAAATACGCGGTGCTGACACGCGTGCGATCTTCGATCACCAGATCGATGGCCGCGTCTTCAGGAGACACCCCTCGCATCTTCGCGACGGCGGCGAGCGTCTTGCCCGTCAGTGGCTTGAGCTTCTCGGTCTTGAAGCCGATCAGCAGCACGCGTTCCGGCGAGCCCGCGGCAAGTAGCAGACTTTCGAAATTCGCATTCGGGTCGCGCATTTCCTTGAGCACGCGAGCGCGAATCTCTGGCTTCTTCAAACGTTCGATCCAGGCGTCGATGCCACCTTCCTGCACCCACGTCGGCATCGCCGCGTCGAGGCCCGTCGCGCCCGCCGTGTAGCTGTACATGTCGGCTGTGATCTTCAGGCCAGACTTGCGCGCTGCCTCGATCTTGTCGATGGCCTGTTGCATCTTGGGCCAGTTCTTACGACCCGCGGCCTTCAAGTGATAAACCTGCGCCGGGACCTTGGCTTCCTTCGCGATCAACAGCAATTCGTCCAACGCTTCGAGAAAGCGATCCCCTTCGCTGCGCATATGAGAAATGTAGGCGCCGCCGAACTCGCCCGCCGCTTTGGTGATCGCGATCAGCTCGTCGGTCTTCGCGTAATTCGCGGGTGCATAGATCAATGAGCTACCGACGCCGAGCGCGCCCTCGCGCATGGCCTGACGAACCAACTCCTGCATGCGAGCCAGCTCTTGCGGTGTGGGAGCGCGATTCTCATAACCCAGCACGTATTCACGTACAGTGGCGGCGCCGACGAATGAAGCAACGTTGGGTGAAATGCCTTTCTTGGTCAGGAATTCGAGATACTCGCCGAACGAGGTCCAGGTGATGTCGTAGCGAATATCGGTTTGAGTCTTGATCATCTCCTGGCGGA
>JBEVKA010000365.1:0-5568 GCA_040509855.1 Steroidobacter sp. | reverse complement strand
AACAGTGATATTGCCGACCCAGTGCATGGCCCGACTTGTCCACCAGCTTCATGGCCGTCTGCCGGGGCCGCACGGCGCTGAGCAAATCGACCGGAATGCTCACCAGTCCGAAGGTGATCGTGCCCGACCAAAGCGAGCGCACGCGTGCGCTGGAGCTTTCCTGGTCCTGCTCGGTGTCCGACGGCTGGTTGCGTTTGCGTTTAGGCAACTTTCCGCTCCTTCGCCGCCGCGATGCTTGCTTTCAGGCTGTCGGCGAGATTCGCACTGGATCTTTTCTTTTTCGCGGGCACGGGTGTGACCTTCTCGCCGCGTGCCTTGGCTTCGATGAGCTTCATCAACCGCGCGCGATATTCGTTCTGCCATTGCTCGGGATCGAAATCCGCTTCGATGGACGAGACCAGCTGCTGGGCCAGTTTCATTTCGTGCGCTTGAGGCATGGACGCCTTCGCAGGCTCGACGCCCGAGAAACTCAGCACCTGGTCGGCACGCCTCAGCGTCGTCATGACCAGATAGCCATCGACCGAGCTGAGCGCGCCGATGTAACGTTTCTTGCGCATGACCCAACGCGCGATGCCCAACAGTTGCTTGCGCTCCAGCGCCTCCGCGAGCGCGAAATAATCGTCCGCATGTCCATCCGGGCCGAGATAGTAGGGGCGTTCGAACCACTGATCGCCGAGCACGGTGGCCGGCACGAAGCGACACAACTGAATGTCGCGCGACTCGGGTGGAACGAGCTCCGCCAGCTCATCGGGCTGCAGGATGACCGCCGTGCCTTGGCTGACCGCCAGTGCTTTGCGCATGTCTTCCTTCGGCACATCCTTGCCGGTGTCCTTGCGCACGATGTGCTGCTCCACCGGCGCCTTGTCTTTCTCGTGGAGCAGGTGAAAGCGAATGCTGCGATCCTGGATCGCGGAATACAGCTTCACGCCCACCGTGTGCTTGCCGACCTGCAGCTCGCCTTTCCACATCGCGCGGGCGCCGGTCGCGTTAGCCATTCGAGGTGTCCTCGTCGGCTACGTCGACGCAGCTCACGCAGACCCAGCGATTGTCCGCATGCTTGCTTCTACAGTGCACGCAGCTGGGCTCGTCGCAGTCGGGGCAACGGAATTCCAGCTCGTACGCATATAACTGACCGCAGTGGGGGCATTGCTCGTCCCCATCGCTCAAATACCACGCCACCATCGTGGTGGTGACAGTGGCTTTGGACCTGCCCGTTGGCATGGCGTCTCCGGTGAGTGTGCAAAAGGTGGACGTCATGAAAACGGGGCAGAGGCGGCCATGTTCCATGGGGCGACGGTTCTCGCTAGAGTTTGCCGATGGGCATCGAAATCGAACGCAAATTCCTGGTGGACGGCGAGGACTGGCGTCAGGCGACGCCGCTGCGAATCTGTCAGGGCTACTTGAATCCCGACGCCGATCGCACGGTGCGCGTGCGGATCGCCGGCGAGCGCGCTTATCTGACGATCAAAGGACGCTCACGAGGGGCCACGCGTGCGGAGTTCGAGTATGAGATTCCCGTCGCCGATGCCGAGCAGTTGTTGCGACTGTGCGAAGGGCCGATCCTGGAGAAGCATCGGCACGTGCTCGAACACGCCGGCTCGAAATGGGAAGTAGATGAGTTCCATGGCGACAACCAAGGTTTGATCGTCGCGGAGATCGAGCTGGAGTCGGCCGATCAAACGTTCGCGCGCCCGCGCTGGCTGCGTGCCGAGGTGACGGACGATCCGCGCTATTTCAATTCCAGCCTGAGCAAACAGCCGTACCGCACCTGGCCCAAAGGTTAGCGAAACGGCTGCAATTCTTCGTCGCTCCAGGGCTCGTCGCGTTGGGATACGACGCTGCGAATCGATTGCACGGTGCTCGGCGTGATCGGCGCGGCATCGTTGCCCCAGGATTTGCGCACGAAAGTGAGGATGGACGCGATCGTCTCGTCGTCCAATGTGCCCAGCGGCGGCATGGCGAGTTGATCGACCTTGCCGTTGAGCACGATGCGCACCACCGCTTGCGGCGAACCATTGACCCACGCTGAACCGGCGAGCGCGGGCGCGAGACCTTTCATGCCCTGGCCTTCGTCTTGATGACAGGCCGCGCACACCGCGAAGGCACCCCGACCTTTCTCATACAGCGTGCGCTCCTCCGGAGTGAGCTTCGCCAGCATGGCGGCGGTGTCGATATTCGCGCCACGCCATCGCACGTATTTGAGCAACTCAGCGGCGCGAGTCGCATCCGACGCGCCGCTCGACGCATAAGCAACCAACGCTCGAGGCTCGGTGCTCAGAAAGGCCGTGCGACGCGCACCGTCGTCGGTGCGAGGAATGAACCGATCGACGCCATCCAACAAGGCAGTCCTGACCCAGGAGGCGGTATCGGGCTGCGAGAGCCGCGCGAGCAATGTTTCTATTTGCTCGACGTCGCCGGATTGCAGAACGGTCGCGGCAGCGACGGCCACGACGGCGGACGCGTTCTGGTAAGACGCGGCGGGAATGTTCGAGCCGATCAGTGCGGTGAGGAACGCAGCCTCGCGACCCGTCAGGCTGCTGACGATGGCGTCGGCGACATAGGTGTCTTTGCCATTGCGTAACGTGAGTTCACGCAGCGCGGGGTCCGCGTTGCCCTCCGGCGCGATGCCGAGCGAAAGCGCAACTTGCCTGACGACGGCAAGCTCGTTCCAGCGTGCGCGCGTCATCATGGCCGCGATCGTGCGCTCCGGATGACTCATCAGATATCGCTCAGACCCGCGAATGCTGACGACGGCGACGCGAGACTCGACATCGCGCATCGCTACCGCCGCCGTTCGCCAGTCGAGCAGGTTCATTCCATCGAGCGTCCACAGCGCATGTGCGCGTGCCACGGCCGTGCGTGCCGAAGTCGCGAGTCGTCGCAGCGGCGGTGCATTGGCTTTGTCCATGCGTTCGATGAGCAAGCGCTGCGCAGTTTCTCTCACCCACGGCTCGGAGTGGTTGAGCGCGTCGACCAGTTGCTCCCGCGTCATCTTGGAGATCAGGGGCGCGGTGGGGCGTGTGCCAGTCTCGGGAACGATGCGATAGATGCGGCCCATGCCGAGCGGCGCTTCCAGCCCACGCTCCTTGATCTGGTTGCGCAGATACGTGGTGAGGAAGATGCGATGCTGGATCACGCCGCGATACATATCGACGACATACAGCGAGCCGTCCGGACCGTTGTAGAGATTGACCGGCCGGAAGCGCTCGTCGGTGGAGGTGAGGAATTCGGAGTTTTCATAGGCGTTGCGCACATGAGGCACGCCGTCGCGTTCTTCGATCACCAGTCGCTTGACGAGATTGCCCGCCGGCTCGCAGATGAAAGCATTGCCGTGAAAGCTCTTCGGAAACAGCGAGCCGCGATAGATCACCGGCCCGCTCGCCGCGGTGAGCACGGGCAGCGTGCCGTCTTCGCGCAGAATGCGGTAGCCGCGATTCACGCCGGTGGTGATGCGGCCGGGCCAAACGGAAATCTCATCGGCTCGCGCGAGTTGCACGTTCACGCCGCGCGGATTCGGCAAGTTGCGATTGTGGAGCAGATAATCCGCCGGCAGCACATCGGTGTAGAGCGCGACGCTGTTGTTGTTGAAATAGAGCTGGCCGAAGTCGTCCTGCGTAATGCCCCACTGCCCGCGGAAGGTCGTCGGCTCACGTTCCCAATCGCCGCGCACGTAGCGGAAACGCGTGGTGTGATTGGCGCTGTAGATCCAATTGTCCATCGCCCACAGCAGGCCGTTGGCGCTGTGCTCGGGATTGGCGGGATTGCCATAGTCGTTGGCGACCAGCTTCCTGTCGTCCGCTTTGCCGTCGCCGTTGGTGTCGCGCATGAACCAAAGATTGGGCGGTTCGGCGACCAGCAGGCCATCGTCGACGAGCGCCAGCGCCCGCGGCAATACCAGGCCGCTGGCGAACTCGGTGCGCTTGTCCATCACGCCATCTTTGTTTCTATCCGAGAGCACGGCGATGGTGCCGATCGGCGCTTCTTCGCCTTTGCCGTCCACATCCGGCATGTAGGCGCGCATCTCGACCACCCAGATGCGGCCGTCCGGCCCGATGGTCATCGCGACCGGATCGAACACCAGCGGATCGCTCGCGACCAGCTCGATGTGAAAGCCGGGCGCGACCTGCAGCGTCTTCAGTGCTTCTTTGGGTGCGAGTGCGGGCGCGGGCGGAGCCTTGAGATGCTCGGGCGGCGGCGCTTGCTTCTCGCCGGGACGATCGCCACTTTGAGCGAACGCGTGCGGCGCCAGCGCGCAGCACGCGAGCAGCGCTGCGAATTGCGCGCGCATTACTGTTTAGCGGATGTTTGAGGACGGCTCAGCTCGTACGCCTGCATGAGGGTGGCGTACTTGGTGAGCATGTTCGGCACTTCCCAGGCGGGGAGTTTGCCGGAGCGCAGATACTTCAGGAAATGTTCGGTGACTTGAGCGAAGTGAGCTTCGTGGCCGACGTTATATTTCTCGGGCACCGTGACCGCCCAGCGATCGCCGTCGCGTTTGACGCCGACGCCGGGATGTTCACGCTGCAGCGATGCGATCGCATTCTTGACCGCCGCGTCGTGTGCCTCGGCGCTCACGTCCTTGGCACGTTCGATGTAGAGCACCGGCTTGTATTGCTGAGCGGCGCCTTGCTGGATGGTCAGCGACGCCTTCGAGCCGCGCATCACCGAGAAGTGTGTGTCGCCCGCGCCCGGAGGAGCTTCGAAATCCCATTTAACCGATACGAGCGCGTGTACGTCGCGCAGGCGATAGGTGAACTCGCCATTCGCATACACGTTGAGCACGCCGTTGGTGACGTCGGTCTTCAAAAAATCCGGGAACGCATTCGCGCCAGTGACTTTGCTGAACTGTTGGAGCGTCAGCTGCGTGGCAGAGCGCTTGGCGCTCAACACCTTCGCGTCTTCGGGCTGCAATGTTTGTTCGGGAAATGCCTGCCACTGCACCAGATCGACCAGATGAGTCGTGACATCCACCAGGCCTTCGCCTTGCTGACGCACGTCGAAGAACCATTGCGGACGCTTCAGCGGTGCGCCGGCGACGATCTTGGAATAGTTGTGCACGCTCTCCTTGCGAATCGACGGATCGCTCTGCGAGCCCTTGAGCAACGTGCCGAACAGTTCCGGCTGACGCGACAGCTCACGCTGCAGGATGGAGGTGATCTCGAAGCGCTCGGTCATGATGTCGTAGAGCAGGGTGCCGCGCTGCTCGGCAACCGCGAACGCACGCTGCAGCTTTTGCAGATCGGCGGGCGTGATGGCCATGGGCTTGTCGGCCAGCACGTTCATGCCTGCTTCGATGGAGCGCAGGATGTATTGAGTCTTTTGCGCGTTGTTGCCGGAAATGACGACGACGTTGCCGCGCTTCTCGTTCAACAGGCGCGTCAGGTAGTCGGGGCCGGTGTAGAGCTCGGTGCGCCAGTGCGTGGGTTGTTCCTTGCGCTGGTTGAAGCCGTCGATGCGCTTCATGTGCTCGATCACATCGTCACCCTTCGGCGCGTACACGTGCACCGTGGGGTCGACGCCCTCGTACATATATTTCTGCACGAGGGCGGCGTGGAAGTGGCCGGGATC
>JBEVKA010000364.1:0-7803 GCA_040509855.1 Steroidobacter sp. | reverse complement strand
AACTCCTGCCACGAATTGTCGCCGCTCGCCTTGGCCATCGGAACCGGCACGGGTCGCGGCGCGGGCGATGCCGATCTCACAGCGCCTCTCTTCATCGGCTTCACGACTGCACGCGGCTTGCTGTGAGCCACAGGAATCGGCGCTCTCGTTTCGACCGCGCCGCCCGTGCGGAACTGACCGACCTGAGCGACCAGCCCTTGCGACTGTTGTTCCAGCGCCTTGCTGGCAGCTGACGCCTCTTCCACCAGCGCGGCATTCTGCTGCGTCATGGTGTCCATCTGGCCGACGGCATTATTGACCTGATCGATACCCTGCGCCTGCTCTTCAGATGCAGCGGCGATTTCCGCGACGATGTCGCTGACTTTCTTCACCGCTTCAGTGATGTCGGTCAGCGTCTTGCCCGACTCGTCGACGAGTTCGGAACCGACGCGCCCTTTCTCGACAGAATCGTTGATGAGATCTTTGATCTCCTTCGCCGCGCTGGCGCTACGCTGAGCGAGATTGCGCACTTCAGTCGCGACGACCGCGAAGCCGCGGCCCTGTTCGCCGGCACGCGCCGCTTCGACGGCCGCGTTCAACGCGAGCAGGTTGGTCTGGAAGGCGATCTCGTCGATGACGCTGATGATGTCGGCGATCTTGCGGCTGGAGGCGTTGATCTCTTCCATCGCATTCACGGCGCGATGCACGACTTCGCCGCCCTTCTCCGCATGCCCGCGAGCATTGCTGGAAAGCTGATTGGCCTGACGCGCGTTATCGGCGTTCTGTTTCACCGTCGCGGTCATCTCTTCCATGCTGGATGCGGTCTCTTCGAGCGCGGCCGCCTGCTCTTGCGTGCGCTGGCTCAGATCGTCGTTACCGCGAGCGATCTGCAACGCGCCGCTCGACATCGAAGCCGACAGCGACTTGGTCGTCGAAATGATTTCGTGCAGCTTGCCGATGAAGCCGTTCAGCGAGCGCGAGATGTCGCCGAACTCGGCGTCCATCGCCGGCAGCTGATACGTGAGATCGCCGTTGCCCGAGCGCAGATCCTCGGTGGCTCGCAACACCTGGTTCAACGGATTGACGATGCTGCGCGCGATCACGATGGCCAGGCCGATCGACAACACCACCGCCAACAGGCCGCCGCCGATCAACACCATCGACGCGAAGTCACTCGCGTCCTGCGCCGCCCTGGAACGTTCTTGCAGCAGCTCGTGCTCGATGCGATTGATCTCCTCCATGAGCTCCTGCATCCGGGTCATGTGTTTCTTGCCCGGATCCTGGCGCTCGAGCGCCACCACGTCCGCCATGGTCGCGCTGCCGGTAATCACTTCGCGACGAAATGCGATGGCGGGTTCGACGGCCTGCTTCAACCATTCCTTGTGTTCCTGGTCCAGCGCTTCGAGATGCTCGCGCACCTTCGGAACCTTGATGAGGTCGCGCAGCTTGGCCATGTTCTGGTCGTACAACTCACGGCCATCGGTCATCGGCTTCAGCGATTCATCCAATCCAGTCAGCAGAAACGCGCGCACGCCGCTGTGCATGTTGGCCAGCGCATCGTTCACCAGGTTGACGTGATCGATGACTTCATATGTATGTACATTCAGTTTTTGCGCTTCGGCCTGCTTGCCCTGCGAGAGGGTGGCCACGGTGACCAGGACGATCAAGATCGCCACGATCATCGAGAACGCCGCGATCAAGCGCGCGTTGATGCTCAGTTTGGACAAGCCCACGCCAACCCCCAACCAGGTAACCAAATGCAAAAGCACGGAATTACGCAATTTATCGGTCGCGTTCCGCCACCCTTGATCGACCGCGATCGAATTGAGGGACCGCCTCATACCCAGGCGAGAAATTGTCTGTTTCGTTGACGAACCAACAGAGAATTCTGCCGAGACCTACCTTCCCCATGCGGCAGGTATCGTTCAGAGGGGCGAAATTTTCCGACCTTCGGTAGCCGATCGCCCACTCGCCTGGACGATTTGCCCGACATTTGCGCTTGACTTGCGCAATCGGCGCGTTCCGCCAATGTGACAGATCATGGCGCAACGGCCAGCTTGGCCACGCAAGTGACTGACAGCGCAGGGAAACCGCGAAGGATGTTTGCACCAGAACAGAGCAGCAGTGCGCCGAGGCGGGCCGCGGGAAACGAGCTCGGTTACCATGCGTTCCCTCGCTGAGCCCCAGCCACGCCAAACACCCGGAGGGATCATGACTGTCTTGCGCAACACCGCAGGTGATCCGGCCAAACAGCAACAAACCATCGAAGCACTGGCGAAAGAGACCGACTGCACGGTCGAGCACGTTCGCGAGCTGTACGAAATCGAGCACGCCCGCCTCACGTCCCAAGCACGCGTCAAGACATTCGTCTCCGTGATCGCGACTCGCCTGGTGCGCAACGTTCTGCACGCAGAGCGCTCCGCCACCGACCACTGATTTCGCTCTTACGTATTCCCGCCTCGCTGACCGTCGTCATCGAGGCATCATCGAACCGCAATTTTCCTGGCATCTCTCCGGCGTATCAGTAGGCCGGCCTCGACGCATCGAGTTAATCGAGAATTAACACCTGCGGCGGGCCTCCCTATTGGATTTCGCAGGAGACCTCCATGCCTCATCCTTTGTACAGCGCTGCGCCCGTAGCGCTGCTGGCCACGCTCTGTTCTTTCGCCACGTTCGCTGGCGACTACGACGACGAGTCGCGCAGCGGATCTCACTCTGGCAAGAACTGGCCGCCGCGCAGTAGCGTTCAGCTCGGCGATCGTCCTTTTTATCTGGTCGATGGCCTCGATGACGGCCGCTTGAAACAAAAGCTGCAACGCTGCGAGACCGGCCCGTTCTACACAACCGATTTCTCCATCGGTCACCGCGGCGCGCCGCTGCAGTTCCCCGAACACACCAGGGAATCGTATGCAGCCGCCGCCCGCCAGGGCGCGGGCATCGTCGAGTGCGACGTGACTTTCACCAAGGACGGCGAGCTGGTGTGTCGCCACGATGAATGCGATCTGCATACCACGACCAACATCGTCGACACGCCGCTGAACGGCCAGTGCACCGTACCGTGGTCCGGCCCGGGCTCGACCCCGCGATGCTGCGCCAGTGATCTGACGTTGGCGCAGTTCAAGACGCTCAAAGGCAAGATGGACGCGTCCAATCCGAACGCGACCACCGCGAAAGGCTATCTCGGCGGCACGACTTCGTGGCGCACCGATCTCTACACCGGTCGCGGCACGCTGCTGACACTGCGCGAAAGCATCGAGCTCAACAAGCAGAACGGTGTGAAGCACACGCCGGAGCTGAAGGCCGGCAATCCACAGCGGTTGTTGACGGTGTTCGGCGGCCAGGAGAACTACGCACAGAAAATGATCGATGAGTTCAAGGCCGCGGGCGTGCATCCTCGCGATGTGTGGCCGCAATCGTTCGATGTGCGCGACGTGTTGTACTGGATCCGGAACGAGCCGCGCTTCGGCCAGCAGTCCGTGTATCTGGATGACGTCGACCCGAGCGCTGGTTTCCCGCGCTTGTCGAACGAGGAATTGAAGCAGCTCAAGAAACAGGGCGTGAAGATTATCGCTCCGCCCATCCCCGCGCTGCTCGCGGTGAACGAAGCCAATGAGATCGTGCCCTCGCAGTACGCGCTGGACATCAAGAGCTTCGGCTTCGACATCATCACCTGGTCGTTCGAGCGAGGTGATCTGCGCGGCGGCGGCGCCACCGGTGGCTTCTATTCCGGTTTCGATCCCACCAATCGCGCGCTGAAAAAAGACAGCGACATGTACAAAGCGCTCGACGCGCTGGCGCAGAAGGTCCGCGTCATCGGCGTCTTCTCCGACTGGCCGGCGACCGTGACCTATTACGCCAATTGCATGAACCTGCAATGAGGCTCTGACACGCTTGGGCCCTGGGGGCAGTTGCGCCCCCAGGACTGATGGAGATCACAATCGAGGCGTTTTCTCGCCATCGCTGCGCACCAGGTTGTTTCCAACCTCGCTCACCATCACCGCCGCCAGCCGTTCCTGATCGCTCTTCGAGTCGATGGTCGCGACGTGATAGATCTCGCACTGAGCACGCTCGTTGTTCAGATCGAGCACGCCGTAGCCGCGATAGAACAGATCGATGTACTTCATGTGCGGCGACACGAAGCGCAACTGCCCGGCGACGACCGCAGCGGTGGCGGGATCCGGGAACGGACCTGGCGACGTGACGGCGGGACAAACGAATTCGGCACCGACGACACCCGCGCCGGTCTGTGGGTTGTACGTCGATGAATCCCACGGGTTGAGCGTGAGATCGGCGCACCAGGACGAATGAATGTCGCCGGTCAGCACCACGTTGTTGTCGATGTTGTTGTCGATCAAGTGACGATACAGGCGGTCGCGCGCCGGACGATAACCATCCCACTGGTCCGGGTTGATGATGGATTGGCCGAACGTGGAGCTGAGCTGCGCCATCATCACTTGCTGGCCGAGCACGCGCCAGGTCGCGCCGCGCGTCTTCGAATTGAACAGCTGCTGTTCCAACCATTGCTCCTGATCGAAACCAAGCAGGCTGCGTGTGCCATCGGAAATCGTCGGATCATTGCCAGGCAGCTCGGACTGGCCGGTCTTGAACGCCGCCTGCAGATCGCGGCCGTGCAAACGTGTGTCGAGCATGATGAGGTCAGCGAGGTTGCCGATGCGGAAGCGGCGATAGATCTTGTCGTCGGACCGAGAGGCACTGCGAATCGGCATGTATTCGTTGTATGCCTGCACGGCATGACGACGGCGCGTCACCCACTCGCCTTCGCCGTTTTCCGGATTGTGATTCTCGGCGCCATCGCGCCAGGCGTCGTTGGCGCTTTCGTGGTCGTCCCACACGCAAATGAACGGGTGCAGGCGATGCGCTTCCTGCAAGTCCGGATCCGACTTGTACAGCGCGTGACGCAAGCGATAGTCGGTGAGCGACAGGATCTCGTTCGCCGGTTGGACATCGCGCAGACCGGCCAGCAGGGGATTCGAGTACTGACCCTGCGCGTATTCGTAGAGATAGTCGCCGAGATGCAGCACCATCTCGATGTCGTCGCGAGCCGCGATGCGACCATAAGCATTGAAATGTCCATACGGAAAATTCGAGCAGGAGGCGAACGCCATGCGCCACTTGCCGCGCGCCAGGATCAGAGGCAGCGTCCGCGTGCGACCGATCGGCGACTCGGCACCGCGAGTCTCGAAGCGATAGAAATAACCAGTGTCCTCTTCCAGCCCGCTGGCATCGATCTTCACCGTGAAGTCTCGCGTCACGTCAGTGACGAACGAGCCGCTGCGAATCACTTTCTTCATCTTGTGATCGGCTGCGATGCTCCAGCGCCCCTGCACCACATCGGCGAAGCTCTTCGGCGTCACGCGCGTCCACAGAATCACACGGTCGTGCAACGGATCGCCGCTCGCGACACCATGCAGGAACGCGGGACCAACAGATGCGCCCGGAATGTCGTCGCGCGATCCCGCGAAAGCGCTTGGAACGATACCGGCGGCGGACAAAGCGGCGATGAACTCGCGGCGACTGAATGCACTCATGAATGAACTCCTGGGGTCTATGCCTGGGTTGCGACTGCGTACCATCCGAGGCTTGCATTGCCGTGTGATGACATTCTCTTTGCAGACCTGCATCGCCCCTGTCGCACATCAGTCATTCATGTAACATTGCCCTGCGCTCGAACTCAGCCAAGGAAGTCGCCCGAGACCGCCATGAAAATTTGCATCGCTGTCCTGCTCGCCACGTTGTTTCATTGTTCGCCGCTGCTGGCGTGGTCCCGGCCTGGGCACATGGTTACCGCAGCCATCGCGTATGAAGAGCTGAACGCCAACGATCGCAAAGTGCTGGAACGAATCATCGCGCTGGCCGAGCGCCATCCCGATCGAGGCGCGTTCGAAGTCGCGATCGCCGGCGCCAAGGGCGACGAGCGAGGGCGGCGGATTTTCCTGGAGCTGGCGCGCTGGTCCGATGACATTCGCGGCAGCATCCATGACCATCCGACCTGGCACTACTCCTCGCGGCCACTCATCAACAAAGCATCCCCGCCCGCGAAGGCGCCTGAGGATATCGCGCAGGGATCCGCCATCGAAGCATTCGCCCTGAATCTGAGCGTGGTCGCCGATGAACGAGCGTCAGCCCCCGAGCGCGCGATCGCGCTGAGCTGGGTGTTTCACTTGGTGGGTGACATGCATCAACCGTTGCACAGCGTGTCGCAGTTCTCGGAGCGCTTCCCGGAAGGCGATCGCGGCGGCGGCTTGCAGTTCGTGCGCGATCCGAAGACGAACGAGCCCGTGTCACTGCATTCGTACTGGGACGATGCAGTGAACCGTGAAGGCTCAATGGATGAAGCGACGCGCAGGGCTAGCGAGTTGCTACGCAAATTCCCACGGTCGCAGTTCAAGGAACTGAAGCCATTCCAAGCCGCGAGCGAGATGTCCGCGTGGACGCAAGAGAGTTATCAACTCGCCAACACAATCGGCTACGGCCCCGAACTGACCGCCAGCGACGCGGCCGAGCAAGCGACTGTCCCGTCGCCACGTTATCTCGAATTGTCGACCACGACCGCGGAGAAACGATTGACGCTGGCGAGCTATCGGTTGGCTGAAGTCTTACGCCGCGTGTTCAAAGATTAGGCGAGATATCGCCTGATGAGCGGTGCCCCCTTCCAATCAAGAGAGCACCGCCCGGCGGGACTTACTGATTCTTCACCAGCGCAGCGACGAACTCCTGCACCGGCATCTTTTCCAGCTTGGCGCGGTCGGCGAACAGTGCCTTGATGGATTCGGTCTGCTTCGGTGAGAAGTGCGCGGCGACAGACGCTTCGAATTTCTTCACCAGCACCGGCATGCCTTCGGCGCGGCGCTTGCGATGGCCGATGGGATAGTCGACGGAAACGCGTTCGGTCGACGAACCGTCCTTGAAGAACACCTGGATGGCGTTGCCGATGTAGCGCTTGTCGGCCGCGTAGTATTCCTGCGTGAACGTCACATTCTCGGTGACCTTCATCTTGTTACGCAGAGCGTCGACGCGCGGATCCTTCGCCACCGAGTCTTCATAGTCGGAAGCCTGCAGGCGACCGAAGATCAGCGGAATGGCGACCATGTATTGAATGCAGTGATCGCGATCGGCCGGATTCGCCAGCGGGCCGGTCTTGTCGATGATGCGCACGCCCGGCTCCTGGGTCTCGATCACGATCTTCTCGATCGAGTCGATCCGGTCCTTCACTTGGCTGTGCAAGCTGATGGCCGCTTCCACCGCGGTCTGCGCATGAAACTCGGCGGGGAAGGAAATCTTGAACAGCACGTTCTCCATCACGTAGCTGCCGAAAGGCTGAGGGAATGACAGCTGCTTGCCTTTGAACAGCACGTCCTGGAAGCCCCAGGTCTTCGCGGTGAGCGCGGACGGATAACCCATCTCGCCCGTCAGAGCGATCAAGGCATGGCGCACGGCGCGGCTGGTCGCGTCGCCGGCGGCCCAACTCTTGCGCGAACCAGTGTTCGGTGCGTGACGATATGTGCGCAACGCGCCACCATCGACCCACGCGTTGGAAACAGCGTTGATGACTTGCTCGCGAGTGCCGCCCAGCATCACCGTGGCGACGGCGGTCGACGCGATGCGAACCAGCAGCACGTGATCGAGACCGACGCGATTGAAGCTGTTTTCCAGCGCCGTGACGCCCTGGATCTCGTGCGCCTTAATCATCGCGGTCAGCACATCTTTGACAGTGAGACCCGGCTTGCCCTGCGCGGCGTTACGACGCGACAGGTAATCGGCAATCGAGAGGATCGCGCCCAAGTTGTCGGACGGATGGCCCCA
>JBEVKA010000363.1:0-9247 GCA_040509855.1 Steroidobacter sp. | reverse complement strand
TCGGAACGAGCTCTTCGACCAGTCCAGGCTGTTGAGTGCGGACCCGTGCGAGCATGCGCTCGGTCTCTGCACGAGTGAGCAACTCCGCCGCGCGCTGACGAATCACTTCGGACAAGTGCGTGAACAGCACCATGTCCGGATCCACCAAGGTGTAGCGCGCCTTGCGAGCCATCTCTTGCATGCCCGGCTCGATCCAAAGCGCCGGCAGGCCGTAGGTCGGCTCGCGTGTTTCGAGGCCAGGCACCAGCGACAGATTTCCTTCCGGATGAATCGCCAACAGCCGCTGCACGTGAACGCGTCCACCAGCAATGGCGTCGCCGAACAGCGAGATGCGATAGTCCCCCTCCGCCACCGCCGCGCTCTCTCGGAAACAAACTCGCGGAACGATCAGCCCGCTGTCCTGTGCATGTTGCGTACGGAACGCGCTCATGCGGTCGGCAAATGTTCCTTGCATTCCGCCACCGACGAGCTTTGCCAACGCCGCTCCGAGCTCCACCTCGATCGCTTCGATGTCGTACACGGCATACGGATCGTCTGCATCCGACTTGGCCGTGGCCGTTGCCGGCGGCGGTTCCTGTCGCAGGAGGCGCCGGCTGTAATAAAAGGAAATGATCGCGCCGACAGCGATCAACAGCGGTGGCATGACGGGCATTCCCGGCAACAGCGCCACGCCCACCATGACGACAGCAACCAGCGCCAGGGTGCGAGGGAATGCAAACAATTGCCGCAAGACTTCGGTGCCGAGCTGGCCGTCCGAGGACGAGCGCGTGACGATCAAACCGGTTCCCACGGAAATCACCAGCGCGGGAATCTGCGTCACGATGCCATCGCCGATAGTCAACAGCGTGTAGTGGCGCAACGCCTCGCCCCACGGCATGCCCTGCTGCAGAACGCCGATCACCAGGCCGCCAACGATGTTGATGAGCATGATGATGATGCCGGCGACGGCGTCGCCCTTGACGAATTTGCTGGCGCCATCCATCGCACCGTAGAACGCGGCTTCGCGCTCCAGAATCTTGCGGCGTCGCTTGGCTTCATCCTGATCGATGAAACCCATGTTCAGGTCCGCATCGATGCTCATCTGCTGGCCCGGCATGCTGTCGAGCGTGAAGCGGGCCGCCACTTCCGAAACTCGCTGCGCACCGTTGGTCACGACCACGTACTGCACGACCACCAGGATCAGGAACACGATCAGGCCGATGACGTAGTTGCCGCCGACCACATATGTGCCGACGGCGTTGATGACTTTTCCGGCATCGCCTTCGGACAGGATCAGGCGCGTGGCCGACACGTTCAGCGCCAGCCGGAACAGCGTCGCAATGAGCAGGATCGCCGGGAAGGTGGAGAAGTCCACAGGTCGCGGCGCATAGAACGTCATCAGCAGGATCAGCAGCGCCAGCGAAAAATTCAGAACGATCAGACAATCGAGCAGGCCCGCGGGCACCGGCGCGAACAACACCAGCAGGATGCCGACCACCAGTGCGATCAGCACCAGATCGGAGTTGCGGCCGAACATGCGCCCGAGTGCGTTCATTCGGGCACCTGCTGCATCGAGCGTCTGCTACGCGCGGCGTAAACCCAGCGCAGGACACGAGCGACGCTGTCGAAGTGCTCTTCGGGCACGTACACCTGAGTTTCGCGCAGTTTGAACAATGCGCGTGCGAGCGGTGCATGTTCGACGATGGGCACGCCACGCCGACGAGCTTCCTTGCGCATCTGTGCGGCAAGATCACCCGCGCCGCGTGCGGTAATCATCGGCGCAGGCATTTCTCCGTGCCGATATTCCAATGCGATCGCGTAGTGCGTCGGATTCGTCAGCAGCACGTCGGCGCTGCGGACCTTCGCCATCTGGCGCACACGCTTGAACCATGCGAGCCGCAGCTCGCGCAGTCGCGATTTGATTCGCGGATCCCCTTCGCGCTCCTTGTGCTCATCCTTCAGGTCGCGTTTCGACATGCGCATCTTGCGCATGTATTCCCAACGCGTCAGCAACCAATCGAGCAGCGCGAATGCCGACACGATGCCGGCCAGCAGGCTCAGCGCGGAGCCCAGCAGATCCATTCCGCTCAACGCCATCGCAGGTGGGCGTGACGGCAACCGCAAAAGATCCGGGAGATGTTGCAGTCCCCACAAAGTCATCGCGCCGCCGATCACTGCCAGCTTGGCGCAGCTGCGCCACAACTCGTGCAACGATTTGGACGAGAAGATCCGCTTCAACCCTTCGCCCGGATTGATGCGAGAGAAATCGGGTTTCAACGGATGCGCGCTGAAGACACCGCGCGCCTGGAGGCCTGCGACGAAGAGCGCAGTGATCCAGATCACGAAGACGACCGGTGCGATCGTCACCAACGCATAGGAGCCCAGCTCACCGAAGTATACGAGCGCCGCGCTCTCGCTCATCTCGCTGCGGCCGAGCAACGGCAGGCTGCGCCGAAACAGGAGCGCCACGCTCTCGGCCAGATTCATTCCAAACGCGTACACGCACGCCACGCACGCGAGCAATACGACAGCGAACGTGACCTCGGCACTGCGTGGAATGGAGCCGCGCTTGCGCGCCTTCTCCAGTTTGTGAGGTGTCGCTGGCTCGTTGCGGTCGAGATCGGACTGCTGCTCGGCCATCAGAGGATCCCCGCCAGCTCGAGCACTTGCGCGAACGCCTGCTCCAGCACCGGACCCCAGCCGACCACCGCGAGCGCCAGGACCAGGTACCCGACCCCGATCTTGATCGGCATCGCCAGGATGAGCACATTGATCTGTGGCATGTTGCGCGAGGCCACGCCAATCGCGAGATCGGTGAACAGCAATGCCAGCGCAACCGGAGCGGCCAGCGCCAGTCCCAGCGTGAACATGGATCCTGCGGCCAACAGCGGGCGCAGAGGATCATCGAACGCCGGCAGCTGGCCGAGCGGCAACACGTCGAGCGAGCGTGCGACCAGCATCGCCAGTTGCACATGCGCGTCGCTGACGAAAAACAAAGTGACGCCGAGCAGTGTCAGCAAAGCGCCCAGTACATTCGAGCTGGCGCGCGTCACGGGATCGAACACGGAGCCGATCGCAAAACCGATTTGCACATCGAGCAGTCGTCCCGCGAGCGCGAGCGCAGCCAGGACGATGTGAGCAGCCAGGCCCAGCAGAGCGCCGATGAAAACTTCGGCCATCACGGGCATGAACAGCGCCAGTGGCGTAGCGGCCCACTCCGCCGCGCTCTGCGCCGGACTGCGGGCAGCGAATGTGAGAGCGGCGAGCACGAATGTGAGCGCCACTCGCACGACGACAGGAATCCCATAGGACGACAGCGGCGGCGACAGCACGAGCGCCACGCTCAGTCGCACTGTCAACAATGCGACCGACAAACTCCAAGGCATGAGGGCATCGACATTCATGTACGCTGGCGATCAGCACGTCGTCGTGGATTCATCTACTGCGCGAGACGCGCGAACATCGCGACACCGAAACCGGTGAGACGGCCAACGATCCAGGGCGCGATCAGCACCAACACCAGGCCGAACACGATGAGCTTGGGCACGAAGGCGACGGACGGATCCTGCACCTGAGTCACAACCTGAACGACGCTGACCAGCAGGCCGACGATCAGGATCACCGCCAGCAGCGGCAGGCTGATGAGCAGCGCCAGCTGCAGCAGCTCCGATATCAGGCTCAAGGCAATATCGCTGTTCAACCAAATGCTCCCGCCCGCCTCGCGCGCACGAGGCCATCGTTGATAAGGATCGCAATTGGCGCGAACGGGTAGACAGGCAGGCCGGCCGGGGTGGCCAATGTCACCGCCTGGAATCCGGCTGCCTAAATCGCAATTCAGTGCAGGATCCAGACACTGTCCTGCCATGCCCGCGCAGAATTCTTTCGGGACATTGCGCAGCCGTCGGCTGATGGGATATTTACGCCATTGCATACACCTTCGCGTCCCAAAAGGAATAGCCGGAAGACGATGGCGATCTCAACAGCACCCACCTCCGGATCACTCGAGCCGCTGGACTGCGACGTGCGCAGTCAGGGACAACTCTTCACTACCCTCTACAAAGAGTTGCGACGCCTGGCACAGCGCGAGCTACGCAGCAACTCGGCCTCGACGCTGGGCCCGACCACACTGCTGCACGAAACTTTCCTGAGCCTCGCGCGACGCGAGTCACTCGTGTTCGGCAGCAATGCACAGTTCATGTCGTATGCAGCACGGGCGATGCGCGGCCTGCTCATCGATTACCTGCGCAATCGTCAGGCGCAGAAGCGCGGTGGATGCGATCTGGAGATGCTGCCGCTGGAAACAGATCTGCTGAACTCTCTGGCGGAAGACGAGAACGAGGCGCAGCGCCTCGAACGTCTGCACGAGGCGCTCGAGTCGCTCGGACAACTCGACGCGAGACTTGCGGAATGTGTCGATCTGCGATTCTTCTGTGGCTTTTCGCTCGAAGAGATTGCTCGCATGCGCGGCGTGTCGGAACGCACCATCCAGCGCGAGTGGGACAAAGCCCGGCTGTTGCTCAACCGCCTGATCGGTGAGGACGGCAACGCCGGCTGCCAATCGCAGTCATGACATCGACGTTGCCGGATCCATCCGAGTGGCAAGCGCTGAGTGCCGCGCTCGACCGTGCATTCGATCTCGATCCGATCGAGCGCGAGCAATGGCTCTGCGAGCTCACGGTTACGCAGCCGAAACTGGCTGCCACGCTGCGCGAGCTGCTCGCCGAACGCGAGGCGCTGAACACTCGGGGATTCCTGGAAAACTCGCCCCGCGCCATCGCGACCCTGGCTGCCTTGGAACACGTCTCGATGCTGGGCAAGCAGATCGGCGCCTATACGATCGAACGTTTGATCGGTCGCGGCGGCATGGGTGAAGTGTGGCTCGCGTCGCGCAACGATGGCCGCTTCGAAGGTCGCTACGCCATCAAGTTCCTTGACAGCCTGATCGCGCAGCCACAGCTGGCCGATCGGTTTCGCCATGAAGGTCGCCTGCTGGCGCGTCTCAGCCATCCCAATATCGGGCGGCTGCTCGATGCCGGCGCCACCGACGACGGCAAACAATTCCTGGTCATCGAGTACGTCGATGGCGAACGTATCGACCACTACTGCGACTCGCACCAGTTGTCCGTCGAAGGGCGCGTGCGATTGTTTCTCGGTGCGGTATCCGCAGTCGCCCACGCGCACAGTCATCTAATCATTCATCGCGATCTCAAACCGTCCAACGTGCTGGTGACGCGCGAAGGGACGGTGAAGCTGCTGGACTTCGGCATCGCCAAGCTGCTGAGCACCGGTGAAGATCAGGCCGCGGTGACACGCATCGAGGAGATCGCTCTCACGCCGGAGTATGCAGCGCCGGAGCAATTGATGGGCGATGTGCCCTCGACCGCGACCGACGTCTATCAGCTCGGCATGCTGCTCTATGTGCTGCTCGCTGGCGGCCATCCACTGCAGCTCACGGGCAATCGCGCCGATCGCATCCGCGCCGCGCTTGCCGGCAATGTGCCTCGTGCCTCCCAGTTTGCAAACGAGGCGCGCAAGCGAGAGCTGCGCGGCGATCTCGATGCGATCCTGGAGATGGCGCTGCAGACCGAGCCGAACCATCGCTATGGAACGGCGGCGGCTTTCTGCGAGGAGCTGGTCCGCTATCTGAATCGCCAGCCCGTGAATGCGCGTCGCGCCAGCGCCTGGTATGTCACGCGCAAATTCATGGCTCGTCATCGCATCTCCGTGATCGGTTCCTCCATAGCGATGGTGAGTTTGTGCGCGACGCTGATATTCGCAGTGGGCCAGGCTCGCGTCGCCTCGACGGAGCGAGATCGCGCGTTCGCGCTGGCCACACGCAATGCCGCCGTCACCGAGTTCCTCGGCATGTTGATTACCGAAGCCGCGGAAGGCGATGAGCCCGTGACGGTGGCCGACATGCTCGCACGCAGCGAGCGACTGGCGCTCGCCGACACCAGCGGCAGTCCCGAGAATCGTGCCGCCGTGCTGGCAATGATCGCGGCCCGCTATGGCTCGCTCGGCGATGATGCCAAGGCCGCTCGCTTGCTGGAGGGAGCGCTCGCCCTCCTCGACCGTTCGCAAGATCACGCGCTTCGATCGCGGCTGACCTGTGCCCACGCGCTGTCGATCGCGAGCCTCGGCCAGGTGGAGCCAGGCATCCGCGCCATCGAGGGCGAGCTCGCGAATCTCGGATCCGACAGCGAGAATGCCGCCTACTGCCTGCTCTACCGGGCCTTCATCGCGGACAATGCCGACGATGCAGACAACGCGCTGAAATTTGCGCCCAGCGCCTTGGAACATTATCGCGCCGCCCCGCGCGCAGCGGCGGCGGATGAAGGTTTGTTTCTTGGCGCGGTCGGTTTCGGCCATCATTTGCATCGTCGCAATGTCGAAGCGGATACCTACTATCGAATGGCGATCGACAAATATGTCGAGCTCGGTCGCGAGGGCGGGCCGGACGCGATCGCCGTACGCAACAACTGGGCGGTGAGCTTCGATTACGCGGGCCGGCCGAATCGCGCGCTGGAGCTGTACGACGAAACGCTGCGACTGGTGACCGAGCGCAATCCGGGCAGTCAGCCGCCGGGTTATCTGGTCGGCAATCGCTCGCGAGCGTTGGAACGCGTCGGCCGCTATCGTGAAGCGCTGGAGTCGTACCACCAGGCCTATGAGCTGCTGGGCCGCCAGCACAACGTACTCGGACAACTGTATTGCCTGCTGGGTCTCGCGGCGACGTCACAGGAGATCGGCGACCCGGCCGCGGCGGGCGATTATCTGGCACGAGCCAAAGCGATACTGGCCTCGGATTTCCCAGCACAAAGTCCGCCGTGGATGTCTCGCGCGATGGTGTTGTCACATATGCCCGCACGCATGGCCGCGGCGCTGGTCCAGGGTCGAGTCTATATCGACGCCGGCCGATACGAAGAAGCGCGACAGCAATTCACCCAGGCAATGCCCGAACAGGGAATGTCGGCAAGCTGGGGACTGATACAAATCGAGCTGCGTACCGGCAATCCGCAAACCGCGTTGGCCATGGCACGCAGAGCGGTGAAGATAGCGATCTCAGTGCAAGGCGGCTTCGATTATTCGATTGGCACAGGCAACTCCTATCTATTGCTCGGCCGCTGTCTACAGGCGGTCGGCGAGCACGCCGCCGCACAGGAAGCCTTCCGAACGGCGGTCCTGCACCTGTCGAACACGGTGGATGAAGTCCATCCGCAGCTGATCCGGGCACGCAAGCTGGCGGGAACGAACTAGCGACACGACGAAACCCCGCGCCCGGTCGCGGGGTACATAGTTTCATGATCGACGACGACCTGGCAGAAATCATGCGCGCGGCCGAGACCGGTGATCCGCAAGCGCGCGATCGGCTGTTCGCTGCACTCTATTCGGAACTTCGTGGCATGGCACGGCGCGAGCTGCGGCAGAACATGACGATGACGCTCACCCCCACCACGCTGCTGCACGAAACCTTTCTGAACATGTCGCAGCGGGGATCGCTGATCTTCCGTGACCGCACTCAGTTCATGGCATACGCGGGGCGCGCCATGCGGGGACTCATCGTCGATTACTTGCGCCGCCGGCAGGCTCACAAGCGCGGCAGCAAGTTCGAGATCACTTCCCTGCCCACGGAATTGCCGTACGCGGAAGAAGATCCGGAGGTCGCCGAGATGGTGGAGTTGAGCGACGCGCTGGAAACGCTCGCCAAGGTCGACGCACGGCTGGCCGAGTGCGTCGACCTCAAACTGTTCTGCGGTCTCTCTTTCAGTGAGATCGCCGAGCTGCGCAATGTCTCGGAGCGCACCGTCCAACGCGAATGGGACAAGGCGCGCTTGCTGCTCAATCGCCTGATCTGCGACGAAGACGATCAGGCGCTTCCGCCCAACGAAGCGTGATGCCTCAGTAGAGATATACGGCGCCGGCGGTCAGCAGGGTGTTATCGCCCTGCTCGCCGTCGACACCACGCGCATTGCTATCCTCGTTCGATGCGCCGACTGGCAGCGTGCTGCCGTCCGCGCTCAGTGCGAGCGCCAGACCGAAAAATTCTTCCGCTCCCGTATTGGAGGCCTTCAGGTAGGCCTGCTGAGACCAGCCGGCACCCGCTCGCGTGAATACATATACCGCGCCGGAATTCGGAGCGCTGTTGTCGGCCTGGTTGCCGTCTGCTCCGGTCGCGCCGCTGTCTTCAGTACCTGCACCCACGGCGAGAGTATTGCCACTCGCGTCGAGCGCAACGGCTTGACCAAATCCATCGCCGGATTGCGTGTTCGAGGCCTTCAAATACGCCTGCGACGACCAGTTGGCGCCACTGCGCACGAACACATACACGGCCCCAGCCTGAGGCGCGCCGTTGTCCAGGCCGCCGCTACCGACGCCAGTCTCGCTGCTGTCCTCGAGGAAAGCCGCCACTGCCAGGACGTCGCCGTTTGCACTCAGAGCGATGGCATTACCAAAGAAATCGCCTGCGTCGGCGTTGGCAGCTTTCAAATACGCCTGTTGCGACCACGTGGTCCCCGCTCGAGTGAATACATATGCGGCACCGGCGCTCTCGGCGCTGTTATCACCCTCGCCTCCGATTGCATTGCCATCTTCGGCGAATGCGCTGACCGCGAGAGTGTCGCCAGCCGCGCTCAGAGCGACAGCCGTTCCGAACGCATCTGATGCGCCGGTGTTCGAAGCCTTCAGATAGGCCTGCTGCGCCCATGCCAATCCGTTGCGTACGTAGACATAGACGGCGCCCGCCCCTTGGGCGCTGTTATCGGCGCTGTCACCGTTCACACCTCGAGCCCCACTGGACTCGCCGGAGGCGCCGACAGCGAGTGTGTTGCCATCGGCACTCACGGCAAGCGACCGTCCGAAATTGTCGAAGGCCTCCGCGTTGGCGGCTTTCAGATACGCTTGCTGCGTCCACCGACCATTGTCGTCATGCGTGAACACGTACACGGCGCCGCGGATACCGTCGGTGTTGTCTGATTCCCCAGCGCCAGCAGCGCTCGCCTCGCCAGTGGAGCCGACTGCAAGCGTGCGGCGATCGGCACTCACGTCGATCGATGCACCGATGGCGTCACCGGCATCGGTGTTGTTGCAGGCCGCGAGTTGATAGCGAGCGTCAGCCCACTTCACTCGATGGACCGTGATCGGCACGGATGTGTTCGTCGCGGCCTCGGTGAGATCCGCGCCGACCTGCACGAACGCAGCTACACCGTCGGGGCTTTCGAGCAATCTGTAGCTCTTCGCCGCTGTCGCCGCGGCCCAATTGAACTTCAAT
>JBEVKA010000362.1:0-3527 GCA_040509855.1 Steroidobacter sp. | reverse complement strand
TCGGTGACCAAGGGTGACAGCCCACCATCCGCTCGCGTATAGTCCGGCGGCATTCATATAAAGATATCTTTATATCCTTAAGTCCGCCGCCGACAAATGCCGAGCTTCCTATCCGCCGTCTCCGCACTACGAGCTGCCGCCGAGCCCACGCGGCTGAGGCTGTTGGCTCTGCTCGCGCGCGCGGAACTCACGGTGGGCGAGATTTGCGATGTGATCGGCCAGAGTCAACCGCGAGTCTCGCGGCATTTGAAGCTGCTCTGCGACGCCGATCTGCTGGATCGTTTCCGCGAACAGCTATGGGTCTACTACCGCGTGCCCGCCTCTGGCAGGTCGCGCGAGACGGTCGCGCAATTATTGGCGCTGATCGATGACAACGACGATTTGCTCCGTCGCGACCGCCGCCGCCTGGAAGAAGTGATCGCCGAGCGAGGTCGCCGCGCCGCTGACGAATTGGCCGGCGAGCCTGTCACAACCTCCGACCTGATCGACTCAACCGTCCTTGAAGAACTCGCCGGCGAACCGATCGGCGCATTGCTCGACGTGGGCACCGGCTCCGGTCACATCCTCAAGCTTCTCGGCGGCAAAGCCACGCGCGCGGTTGGCATCGACATCTCCAGCGACGCACTCCGAATGGCTCGCACGAAAGTGCACAGCGCGGGTTTGAGTCACTGCGAACTACAGCGCGGCGACATGTACGACCTCCCGTTCGCCGCGCCGCTGTTCGACACCGCCGTCGCCGAGCGAGTGCTCGCGGAAGCGGAAAAACCTGTTCTGGCGCTCGCGGAGATCTGCCGCACGCTCAAGCACGGTGGCCGCGCCATCATCATCGAGGACTTCGACGCATTGAGTGCCGCGTCCTCTGCGAATCCTATTGCGACCTTGCGCGAATGGTTCGCCAAGGCAGGTTTGTCGATTGCTCGCGTACGTCCGGTGGACACCGAGGCAGGGCATCTGCTCGTGGTCGTCGGCCGTCGCGTAGCTCACAGCACGGCCGCGGCGTGAGTGCCCTCTGACTCGTCCCTAGTCAGTAGTCACCAGTCACTTCGAGGATTTTATGTCAGTCGAAAAGCTCAAAGACCAAGTCGGCAACAGCCTCGGCAAGCTGCGCGGTCGGCCGACGGTCTCCTTCGAGTTCTTTCCCCCCAAGGACGAGACGATGGAGCGAACGCTGTGGGAATCAGTGGAGCGCCTGGCGCCGCTGCAGCCTCGCTTCGTGTCCGTGACTTACGGCGCAGACGGCTCGACGCGCACACGCACGCACAATATCGTCACGCGAATTCAGAAGACCACGGCGTTGACCGCCGCGCCTCATCTCACATGCGTCGGCGCGCCGCGCGAGGAGATTCTGGAGGTCGCGCGCGACTACTGGACCAACGGCATTCGCCACATCGTCGCGCTACGCGGTGATCCGCCGCAGGGATCATCAGGAAAATATGTGGCGCATCCGGGCGGGTTTGCGTACGCCGTCGACCTGGTGAAAGGGTTGAAGTCCGTCGGCAATTTCGAGATCTCGGTCGCGACCTATCCGGAAATTCATCCCGAGGCGCCAAGCGCCGAATTCGAGCTGCAGAATCTGAAAGCCAAAATCGATGCCGGTGCCGATCGCGCCATTACCCAGTTCTTTTTCGACACGGATGTGTTTCTTCGCTATCGGGACAAGTGCGCCGCCGCCGGGATCAAAGCGAGCATCGTGCCCGGCATCCTGCCGATCACGCGCTTCCCGCAGATGTTCAAGATGGCGCAACGATGCGGAACGAGCGTGCCGGAGTGGCTGGCGCATCGTTTCGACGGTCTCGATGACGACGCCGACACGCGCCGTTTGATCGCGGCGTCCGTGGCGATCGAGCAGGTCCAGGCGCTGCAAAAGCACGGCGTCGATGAATTCCATTTCTATACGCTGAATCGCGCCGAGCTCAGTTACGCGATTTGTCACGCTCTGGGCGCGAGGCCGGTGTTGCCGCAAGCGGCAACGGGCTGAGCCAATCAACAGCAAATCAAACGTTACGAGTCATAAGCTCATGAACCGCACCGAACGCGTGGCCGCCCTGCATCGCCTGCTCACCGAACGCATCGTGGTGCTCGATGGCGGCATGGGCACGATGATCCAGGGCTATAAACTGGGCGAAGCCGATTATCGTGGCGAGCAGTTCAAGGACTGGTCGTGCGACCTGAAAGGCAATAGCGACATCCTGGTGCTGACGCGGCCGGAGATCATCCAGGCCATTCACACCAAATACCTGGAAGCGGGCGCGGACATCCTCGAGACCAACACGTTCACCGCCAATTACTCCTCGCAGGCCGACTACCGGATGGAACATCTGGTGCGCGAGATCAATCTCGCGGGCGCCAAGGTCGCGCGAGCCGCTGCCGATGAGTATTACGCCAGGACCGGGCAGCTGAAGTTCGTCGCTGGCGCGCTCGGGCCCACCAATCGCACGGCGTCGCTGTCGCCCAACGTCAACGACCCGGCGTTTCGTAACATCGACTTCGACCAGCTGGCGGAGACGTACTACATCGGCACGACTGCACTGATCGAAGGCGGCGTCGATCTGCTGTTGATCGAAACGATCTTCGACACGCTCAACGCCAAGGCTGCGATCTTCGCCGCACGCAAAGCATTGGACGACGCGGGCGTCGATTTGCCCATCATCATTTCCGGCACCATCACCGACGCGTCCGGTCGCACGTTGTCCGGGCAAACGACCGAGGCATTTTGGAATTCGGTCCGTCACGCGCGTCCGCTGGCTGTGGGCTTGAACTGTGCGCTCGGTGCAAAACAATTGCGGCCGTACATTGAAGAGATGTCGCGCATCGCCGATGTCTACGTGAGCGCGTATCCCAACGCTGGTCTGCCGAACGCCTTTGGCGAGTACGACGAAGCGGCGTGCGAGACTGCCGAGCTGGTCAAAGAATTTGCGACCAGCGGGTTTGTGAATATTGTCGGTGGCTGCTGCGGCACCACGCCCGAACATATTCGTCACATTCGCGAGCACGTCGAGGGCATCGCCCCGCGCAAGCCGCCAGTGCTGGAGCCGCGCTGCCGGTTGTCCGGGCTCGAGCCGCAGAACATCGGTCCGGACAGCCTGTTCGTGAACGTTGGCGAGCGCACCAACGTCACCGGCTCCGCCAAATTCCGCAAGCTGGTCACCGCCGGCGACTACACCGCAGCGCTTCAGGTGGCGCGCGACCAGGTCGAGAACGGCGCCCAGATCATCGACGTCAACATGGACGAGGGCCTGCTGGATTCCGAAGCGGCGATGGTGACCTTCCTCAACCTCGTCGCCGCCGAGCCCGACATCGCCCGCGTCCCCGTGATGGTGGACTCTTCGAAATTCGCCGTCATCGAAGCCGGCCTGAAATGCGTTCAGGGCAAGCCGGTGGTGAACTCGATCTCGCTCAAGGAGGGCGAGGCGAAGTTCCTCGAGCAGGCCGAGCTCGTCCGGCGCTACGGCGCGGCCGCCGTGGTGATGGCATTCGACGAGACCGGCCAGGCCGACACGTTCCAGCGCAAGATCGAGATCTGCAAG
>JBEVKA010000361.1:0-8383 GCA_040509855.1 Steroidobacter sp. | reverse complement strand
GTTTCCGGATCGGTGTTCTGCTGCAGCGAGCCCAGCACCGAGATCAACCGTTGCAGTCGTTGAATCGTGACTTGAGCGGTCGCGCCCAGGGCGCGAAGGCTGCGAGCCGTCGTGGTGGACGCGCGATCGATCAGATCGTCCATCATGTGCGTCAACGTGTTCTGATCGAGCAGCGCACGCAGATCGGAATGACCCGCAGCTTCGAGCCTGCGCAGCGACTCGCGCAGACCGAACAAGCCGAACGACCAACCGTCCTGACTGAATGAGTTCTCGGTCGCGCCCGTGAGAGCACGAAGTCCCGCGAGCACAGCGTCGCGTCGCGCAGAAAGTTCGCTCGCAGGCGCTGGCAACAATGCGCGGCCGCTGCCCAACCCCAGCGTCGCCAACGATTCGCCGGCGTTCACCAGAATCATCGCGGACACTTCGTCGAGACTTTGCGCGAGCCGACGGTAGTGCTGACTGAACGATGGCGTCATCGTGCCGATGAGTCGCGCCATGCGTGAGTAGTCGCCGAGTGTGCGGCGTGCGCTGAACGCTCTGTCACGAGCCCGAGGATCCAAGGCGAGCTTGGCCGCGGCTAGGCCGTCCTCGATGCTGGCTCGAATGGCTTGCGACCAGCCGTCCAACTCGGCTTCGATATCCTTGAGCTGGCTGTTTTCGATCAATGCCCGCAGATCGCGATCGACGTCGCCTGTCGCTTGCGCGACTTCGACGCTCGACGGACCGACTGCGTTCGAGATTTCGCCCATCGGCAGCGTCAGCACAGTCGGCAGCCCGCTGGTCTCGCGCTGCTCGGCCTGGGTGTCCTGCACATATGCACGGCGTAATCCATCTGCGATATCGCGTGCACTGTGCGGATCGCTCACACGCAACCGGCGGCGAAGCAGGTTGTCCACAGTGATGGCGGTGGAGCTACGTCGCTGATTCAGCTGTGTGCTCACGGTTGGTGTCGTCTGCGAATACATGCGTGAACCTCTATTGCTTCATGCTGCTTCATGCAGCCCGCAGCTTGGGAAACACTTCAACGGGACTGGCAACCTTCGCTGCCAGCACGGCGCGCCCGGCCAGGCGATGAGTGACGATGGTGGACATCCGTGTGACATCCGCACCCGCCTCCATGGCGTATCGGCAGGCGCTGACGAGAAAGCGCGGCGGCAGATCAGCGGGCGCACGCCCGCCGACGAGCGAGCGCGCACCGGCGCGAATTCGCTCTTGATCCCCAGCCGCGAAAGGAATGACGCGCGCCAGCGTTCGTTCGGAAAGATTGCGACGTGGCTGATAGACGATTTCATCGACCAGCGCCGGGATCGCTCGCGGCGCTTCGCTGAGCACCACGTCGGGAATGCGATGGCCTCGCTTCAGGGGATATAGCGTCTTCCACACCTTGATGAGCTGCTGGCCATCTTCGGCGAAGCCCATGCGATTGAGCATCTCGCCCAGAATCAGCACGCGCAGATAACCGACCGGATGCGGCCCGCCAGGCCGATAAGTCATGACCTTGTCATGCGGATGGGCGAGGAATTCCGCCAGGCCCCAGGCGACAGCCGGCCCACCGAGCAACAGCGCGGCGAGATCAGCAAATATTTCCTTGTGCCAGCGGCCGAAGATGCTGATGGCGAGCGGTGCGAGCTGCTGCGTCACCAGTCGTTGCATCAAGGCCTGGCGATTCTCCACCCACAGCCCGAGATCGGCCTGGATGTTGTGCGCCACTTCGTGCAGGAACACGGCCTGCCAGGGCTGATCGCGATCCCAGGGAATGCGGATCAGCGGAAACGGATTGCTCTCACCCAGCAAGCGCGACAGCGTGACGCCTCGTCGCATGGTGGCGGGCGAGTAGCCGTGTTCCATGTATGTAATCGGCGAGAGCAGCGTGCCGTTGAAAGTGCGTGGCGCCGCCTTGCCGATCGCTGCGTAACAATCGCGAGCGATGGCATCATGCGCGGCCAGCGAAGGTGCAAACGCGGTGCCCCGTTGTTGGAACACTTCGAAGAACATGCCGAAGGTACGACGAACGCGATCGACTTCCCGTTCCACCATCGCCAGCGACACCAGTCGGCTGTCCAAGCTGGCGTTGCCGTCGAGCTCTGAGACTTGTTTCAGCCGTTCGCGGATCTGACGCGCAATGATGCCGAGCCGATGATTGGCGGCGGCGAAATGTTTCGCCGAAGGCGCGTACACCATGTCCTGGGGGCGCAGTCCAACCGTCTCCGGCGTGAGCGCGATCAGGCGGCGTGAGCGGCTTTTCAGGCCGCGCAGCTTTGTCCGCAGAAAGCGTTCCAGAGTGCTCATGACGGTGCTCGTTGTCGAAGCGGTTGGACTGTGCCTGTCTCAGGACGTGCTGATCTCAACCTACGTTGATGCTGATGCGCGCTGGGCCGGAGACGCTGTAAGTGCGTGAGCCGCCGCCACCACCACCGACTCCGCCGCCGGCGCGCTGCATGACGCTCTGACCCGCGGGGGAAGGACGTGACAGACGCTGCAGCAACGCCGGCTTCTGCGCCACCTTGGCTGCAGTTCGTTGCAACACTTGTGAACGCACCGCCGGTGGCGTGCCCTTCGCAGCCGTCGCACGACGCACGCTCTTGGCGACCCGAGGCAATGCGCGAATGGCTTGTGGGCCGCCGCGATTGATGAGTGTCTTCGCCGCACGCGTCGCGTTGTTGATCGCACCTCTGCGCTGAGCGGGCGTCATCGAGGCGCCTCGGTTCTTCACCAGCGTGCGGGCGGCGAGGCCAGCAACGACCGGAACGGCGCGACGATCGCGAACCGCAATCTCGGCGACGGCTTCCAATGCATCTTCGGTGCTCGCGCCTTCGGCTTTGAGTTTGCCGAGCACGTTGGCGACCTTGCTGCCGATCTGCGCGTACGGATGTGGTATCGCGCTCAACACCGGCCCAGCGGCACGCGCGATCTTGCCGACGACCGGCGCGACCTTTTTCGCAACGGCCTTGATGCCCTTGAACAGCTTGCCGAGGAATTCATCCTCGTCTTCCGCGCCGAGCGCATTGCTCAGCACGCCGCCCATGCCTGGATCGGATTCGTAACCGTCCTCGGCGAACAGCATGTCGTTCTCGCTCTCGTCCTCGCCGAAGTCGGAGAAGTCCGCTTCGCCGTAGTCTTCGAGCATGTCGGTCTCGCTCTCGAAATCGTCCTCATATCCATCCCAGGCGTCCGCGTCGTCCTCGGAAAAATCCGCGGGGCCTTCCGACTCGGCATAAGCCAGGTCTTCCAGGAGCTCTTGCTCGTTCATGGCGTCTCCCATCCTCTTGCGTCAGGTTTGCCGGAAGGCCGGGAGTCGCCGCTGTGTGCGCGCCGCCGGCCTGATTCACGATTGCGAAGCTACGCTCGATGATCGGCAGCGAATAGTCGTGCGGATGCGCGAGAGGGAATGAGCTAGTGCAGATGAGGGGTGAACGTTTGCACGATAGATATTCGGGCGCGTCGTTGCGTGTGAATCAATCCTTCAGCAGCGGACAACTCAAATCGTTGCTGACGTCGCTACCCGCACCCGTCAAGTCGAGCACCGATTCATTGGACGAGTTGCTGCGTCACTGGACGCGCGTCACCGAGGAGGCCACTTCCATGCTGGCTGCTCGAGCGTGTTCTGATCGACCAGTCGCGTCTGGCCGAGCTCTTTCTGCAGCTCGAAGTGCATGCAGTTCTGATCTTCGAGCAGCGCCGCGATCAGTCGCGTGGCGTGGCAAATGATCCAAATCTGTGTGTTGCGAGAGGCGACGCGGATCAACTTCGCCAGCGCGGGCAACAAGTCGGGATGCAAACTGGTTTCGGGTTCGTTCAACACCATGAGCGCTGGTGGTCGTGGTGTGAGCAGCGCTGCGATCCACAGCAGATATCTCAGAGTGCCGTCGGATAGCTCGGCCGCACGCAGTGGACGCAGCAGTCCGTATTGCTTGAGTTCCAGGCTGAACCAGCCGGACTCTTCGTTGATTCCCAACGTCGCGCCGGGAAACGCGTCCTCGATCGCTTCGCTCAGCTTGTTCGCATCGCCGTTCTCGCGAATCGTTTGTAATGCCGCGGCCAGGTCGCGACCGTCATGAGCGAGCACGGGCGTGCGTGTGCCAACCTGCGCGAGTCTCGCGGGCGCTTCGGAATCGGTGCGGAAGTGATCGTAGAAACGCCATGAGCGCACTTGATCGCGAAGACGCAGCACTTCGGGTGTTCTAATCGGATCCGCCAATTGATTGAACATGCTGTCGAAGCGCGGCAGCGTGCGAGTGACCTCCTGCCACTGACCTCGTTCATCGCGCACTTTGACCAGCGGCCCGCGACGCTCCACCAGCGCTGCGGAGGGCCGCAGTATCGCGCCGTTCCAGATACATTCGGTTTTCACCTCGGGATCCAGGCCGAACATGGTCTGCGCGGGAATCGGCAGGCCGAGATCGATCGCGTAACCGAATTCGTCCGACGCAAACCCCATGCGCAACGCTACGCGCTCGGTGCGCGGCCCACCTTGAACCGGCACTTCACCCGTCCGCATGCGACGTGAGATCGTTTCAGGCCCCGCCCACAGCGTCGACGCGAGCCCACCTTCACGTGCCAATGTAGACACGACGCCGCCTTGCGCCGTCTCGGCCAGCAGTCGCAACGCTCGATACAAATTGGATTTGCCGCTGCCGTTGGCGCCGGTCACCAGATTCAATGGACCCAGCGGCATGACCAGGTCGCGAATGCTTCGATAGTTGGAGATCGCCAGCGTCGTAAGCATCACGACTTCATTCGAACAGGTCCGGCTGTTGCGCCGGCGGCGGTGGATCGTTCGATTCGCGACGGCGAATCAACTCCGGACTGTCGTTGCGATTGCTGTTCACCAGGTTGCTCACCGGATGCGCGAACATCATTCCCGACGGAAATTGTTTCAGCACCTCGAACGCCGCCTCCGGCGGGCCGTTGAGCCACGTGTCGTGATCCTCCTGCGCCAGGATCGCTGGCATGCGCCGTTCCTCCGGCGCGAGCAGCACCCGCTTGTTGCCGACCTTCTTGGAGTTGTGAATGTCCGCCAGCAGCTCGTTCGCCGGCATGGTAATCACGGTGCAGGACTCGATCCACTCACCCTGCGGCGTTTGGGAACGATCCCACAGCCCCGCCAGAAAAAACGGATCCTGATCCACGACCGTGATGTAGAACGGCACCGTCACCTGCCAATCCGGCGGCTGGGCCTGCCACTCATAAAATCCCGACAGCGCGACCAGACACCGCTGCCCGCGCTGCCACGGATCTCGGAACGACGAGTTGGTGCGCACGGTTTCGATGCGAGCATTGATGGTGTTGCCCATGGGTTTGCCGCGAGCCCAGTGCGGTATCAAACCCCAACGCAAATGCACGCCTTCACGCTGCCCATCGATCTCACGCACCACCCGCACGACTGGCACCGGATCCGTCGGCGACACGTTGTATCGCCGACCAAACAACCCCTCCATGCGAAACCGCGCAGCCCAACTTCGCCGCTGAACCTCCACAGCACGCTCGATCGCAGCTTCCTCGGGTGACACGTAACGACCGCACATCGCTCGATGATAATCGGCGCAATGGCTGGTGGGTTAGGACGAAACTGCAGCGAGCAAGGCGGTCTTGGTTACTTCGCCGGTGCCTCGCACGCCACCCGTCGCATTGGAAAATCAACGCCGCGGAGTGTGCCGTTGCGGAGGCCTTCGATGCGTGCGATCAGGCGCTCGGGAGATTCGAGGCGATAGATGACTTTTTGTGGGAAGTCGTGTTGCGGGTTTTCGAACGTCACCGAATCCTTGCCGACGGACGAAGCGATGAAGGTCGCTTCCTTCTGGCCCGAGGGCAGCGCGATGAAGACCAGTTTGCCCTCGGCGTTGGTGCGCACTTGCATGAATTCGAACTCGATAGTGCGGCCGTTCTTCACCGTGCGGCTCATGCCCAGCAGGGTGCCGCCGGCAGGCGACAGCCACTGCTCGACGGATCCGGCCTCGCCCTTTTCCGGACTCCAGCAGCCCGCCAGCCACGTCAGTGAGGCGACATCGTCGGCGGCGGTTGCGCCTGTCGCGGCGAGCAGACCGAATACCACAGCTGTACATAAGCGCATGCAACCTCCCCACATCTGACGGCGTTCAGCCAGCGAATCATTGGCGGGCCGTCCCGACAGACAGCATGGCGATCATAAGATATATGTTGAACGTCGGGACGTCCGCCGAGGAATGAATGACCGGAGGCTTATGAATCACACTCTTCGCGCGCCACTCCTGATCCTCGCCGGGCTCGTGCTGGCGGGTTGCCAGACCACGCCGACGCAGCCGTCGCTGCAGACGGTGCCCTGGGTCGAACTGCAGCGCTTCATGGGGGACTGGTATGTGATCGGGCACATTCCGACGCCGATCGAAAAGGGCGCTTACAACGCGGTCGAGTCCTATAAGTTGAACGAGGACGGCACCATCGCCACGACTTTCACCTTCAATCAGGACGCGCTCGACGGACCGGTGAAAAAGTTCACACCCAAGGGCTTCGTGCGTAACCAGGCGACCAACGCCGAATGGGGGATGCAGTTCGCGTGGCCGGTCAAGGCCGACTACAAGATCGTGTACCTGGACGAGGACTATCAGCAAACCATCGTCGCGCGCGACCAGCGGGACTATGTTTGGATACTGGCGCGAACGCCGGATGTTTCCTCGACGGATTACGACGCGCTAGCCTCGCGCGTGCGGAGCATGGGGTATCCCATCAACCTGCTGCGGCGTGTGCCGCATCAGTCCGCGGCCAAATAACTCACTCGCAGCTCAGTTCGTTTCCGGAGCCTGATCGGGAAGCGCCGGAATGTTCTGACCGGGGTACCAGAACTTCAGGTGGCAACTCTCGCACACTTCGTCGAGCGTTTCGCCGGCGGTCAGGATGCCTTGCGGATTGCGATCATCGGCGGCCTTCAGCATCGCCGCGCCTGCATCGTGCAACGCCTGGCTGAAGGCGATGAAGGTGGCGCGATCGGCGGCGATGGCTCGTTCCGATTCCTCGGCGGTGAGATTGCCGGGCGTGCCGTGATCGTCGAGCTGCTTGCCCTCACGCGCGACGTGCCGGCCATCCATCATCAATAAGTTGGCCGATTCGGTCAGAACGATGGCGTGGCGACGGACCTCGCTCCATTCCTCATCGGTCGCTGGCTGCTTTTCCTCCGTGCCTTGCGCGGTGACGGTGGTGCTCACCGACTCCCACAGGAATTCCGCCGAGGGTTCGATCAAATCCCCCATGATGTCCTGAATGCCGGCGGTGAGCTTGAATGGCCCCTTGAGTGAATCGGGAGCGGCGGCCGGCGCCGGCGGCTCGGACTTTTCGCAGCCGCCCAAGGTGATGACCAGGGTGGCGACGGCCAGCAGCAACGCGAGAAACTTCACGGTGTATGGTGAGTTGTGCATGCTCATCCAGCCACTCTACCCGCGCCGCTGGCGGGCTACATACAATTAGCGTCAAGATCGCTGACTGATAGGAATGTGACCGAAGAGTTATGCGCCCGAAGGGCAGCGTGACTCGAAGGGAATCCCGCGGGAGACCGGCCGCAAACCAGTTACTCGTTCCCGGAGCCGCGCATGGCGTTTTTCGAAACCTTATTGATGCTGTTGCTGGTCGCCACCGTGCTGCTGCAGGTGGCCCGGCGCATCGCCATCCCCTACCCCACCATGCTGGCTATTGCCGGCGTCGTCGCCGGCTTGTTGCCATGGGCTCCGCGCATGGTGATCGAGCCGAAGCTGGCGCTGGCGCTGTTCATCGCCCCGGCGTTGCTCGATTCCGCATTCGACCTGCCGCCCCGTGAGTTACGTCGGAACTGGCGGCCGTTGGTGGCCTTGGCCGGCGTGGCCGTCATCCTCACGACGGCGGCGGTCGCATGGACCGCTGTCGCGATGGTCGGTATGCCACTGGCAGCTGCGATCGCGCTCGGCGCCATCGTCGCGCCACCGGACGCAGCCGCTGCCGCTGCCATGCTCGCTCGCTTTCAACTGCCGAGGCGCATGGTCAGCGTGCTCAAGGGCGAGAGCCTGCTGAACGACGGCGTCGCGCTGTTGATATTCGCCGGCGCGGTGAGCGTGGCGACCGCCGATGAGTCCGGCGCCGATCTCGTCACGGAACTCGCCATCGCCGTGCCGGGTGGATTGTTGTTGGGCGTCGTCATCGGATTGGTGCTGGCGTGGATGATGCGTTGGATGTCGGGCACGCTCAGCGGCACGCTGCTCGGTTTCATCATGACTTTCGGCGCGTGGATTCTCGCCGAGCATCTGCACCTGTCGGCCATTCTCTGTGTCGTTGCGTACGGCATGACGATCGCGCATCTGCTGCCAGTACGCACACCACCGCGTGAGCGTGTCAGCACCTACGCCGTTGGGGAAGTGGTGGTGTTTCTATTGAACGTGCTGGC
>JBEVKA010000360.1:0-6862 GCA_040509855.1 Steroidobacter sp. | reverse complement strand
CCACGAAACCCACTGCGGCAACTCGTGGCGTTCGGTCAGCGTCGTGGTTGCGATCGTCACGTCGCCCCATACCATGATGACCAGCACCGCGATAACCTGCCCCAGCAGCTTCGGGCCCGCGCTCAGCGTGACGCGGTCATCCCACACGCCGAACAGCAACAACACCAGCACGCCCGCGAGATACGCCGGCATGGGCTGAGTGAAATTTCCCGAGAGCATCAACGCGAGCAGCACGCCGGCGGCCATGGCGATGCCGCCCACGCGAGGCACCGGCGTCGTGTGCACCTTGCGAGCACCAGGCGCATCCAGGAAATGCCAGCGCGCGGCCGCCTGCATCAGCGGCGGAATCAGCGCCATGGTGACGCTCATCGCCAGCAGGAAGCCAAGCATCAGGTCCATGGTCGGCTCAGTCGGGAATGTATCTTTCGAGTCGCGGCGCCACCTCGCTCGCGAACTCGGTCAAACGCCGATCCGCGTCCTGCGGCGATTCGCTCAACTCCAGCGACGTCACCAGTCGCACCAGTGCACCGTCGGTACGCCGCCTGGTCAGGGAGTCGACGAACAAATACCACTTCACCATGTATTCATTGGTGATGACGCGGCCACGCTGCTGGAACCAGTAGTACACCAGCTGTTTGCGATTGCCGAGCTCGATCTGGACGCGATTGACGCGCAGCTGTTGCTCGCCGACCTGAACGTCGGGCACGTCTACTTGCGAGAACTGTGTCATGCGCCAGCCGCCGGCCGGCAGACAGGAGCGAGGTGAGTGAGCCGACTGCCCGGCACGCTGCGAGTCGTACCACGCGACGTACATGTTCACCGCCTCGCCATCGCTGCGGAAATAATCGGAGATGATGTAGTCGTCGAGCTTCAACGCATCGAGATAGATCTGCTCCATCACGCTGCGGCGACCGTTCCAGGTGTCCACCTGATTCGGGAAGGTGAAAAACACTTCGCGCTGAGGCACAGCTTCGACCCGCTCGGGCAAGAGCAGGACGCCGGCAACGAACGCGCCGACAATCACCGTGCCTGCAATGAAAGGAGCTGGAGCTGTCCGGTGCACAGGCGCAGCGGATCGATCGATCGGCTCAGGCGCGTCGAGGCCGAACACTTCACGCCACGGCCGGCGCTGCTTGCCGATGCGAGCCAGCAGCATCATCTCCAGCAACAGCACACCGGCGCTGGTCATGAACACGGCCCAGCCCTGGAAGTCGTGCAGGAATCCTTCCGCCATCGCCTTGCCCCAATGCTCCACCATCACGCCGATGGTGCCGATGCGGAAGCTGTTCATGAGGATGGTGACCGGAATGGTCGACAGGAACAGCACTACCCGCTTCCACATCTCGACCTTGAACATGTAGGCCATGATGAAGCCCATGGTCATGAGCGGGAACAGGTAGCGCAGGCCGTCGCACGCCTCCGCGACCTGCAGCTTGAGCTCGCCCAGGTCGATGACGTTGCCCTCGACGAACACGCTGATGCCAAACAGGCGAATGAACCACACGCCGATCTGCGAAGAGATCAATTGCAGCCGCGCCGAAAAATTCTGCAGCAGGAATTCCGGCAGCGGAATCATCAGCGCCAGCAGCAGCAACGGCGCCCACAGATTCGCCGACGAGCGCACGCCGATCAGCGCCAGCACCAGTCCGTAGATCGTGAACAGCAGTCCGTACTGCTGGACCACATCGATGGCGGCCAGCACGCCGACGATCTGCAACAGCGTGCCGAACACGACGATGCCGACACCGAGCCACGAGCCATTGAATTCCAGTTTCACCATCGAGGCACGCTGATGCCACAGAAGGTAAGCGGTGATGAAAGGAATAATCAGCGCGTGGCTGTATTCCTCGCGCCTCAGCCAGGTGCCGACCATGTGATCGATGCCGGTCTGCGCCAGCGCGGCGGCCACGACGGCGACGATCGCGATGGCGCTCCACACGTAGATGCCGACACTCGCGGGAGACGGCGATGCTCGTAACACTGTGCTCATGGAATTAAGCCGGCAATCCTCGTGCCCGCCGCTGTAGCTCGCGGCGTTTGCAGTCGATCATGTATTCGTAGAACGCCTGCAGCGTTGCGTACGTGAAGCCGGGGCGCCCGTCGAGGAAGCCCCGCCGCCATAAATAGTAATAAATGAACTTGACCGCCGGCCGCGCCGGCATCCGGAAAAATATTTCTTTCAGCGCCCGCCGCCGCACGTTCGGGTCGGTGCTCATCAGATCGCTCAGCTTGAAGGCGACCTGCTCCCGCGCCTTCACCGCTTCGATCGCTTCCATGTCCGAGTACCTGTTGTGCCGGGCAATCCAGTGCGCGACACCATGGCTGAACGGATAGTGATCGATGTGCGCCGTCAGCTCGCCGATCGCGCCGTCGACGACGGCAACCGGATTGACCAGGCGCTCGTAGCGAATTCTTCCCGGCCGAAACAAACGCACCAGCCAGGTGGGATACAGCTGCGCATGCTTGAGCCAGCGTCCCATGAAATAGTCCTTGCGCCGGATGCGAAACGCCGAGCGCGATGAATCACTGCCCGCCGCTTGCAAAGCTTCGTCACGCAACTCCGGCGTGCAACGCTCGTCCGCATCCAGGTACAGCACCCACGGGTTCTTGAAGGGAATGCTGGTCACCGCCCAGTTTTGATGAGCCGACCAGTTATCGAACTTTCGCTGCACCACTCGCGCGCCGGCGGCAGAGGCGATCTCACAGGTTTGATCGGTGCTGAACGAGTCCAGCACCACGATGTCATCCGACCATGCCAGCGACGCCAGGCAATCGCGCAGGTTCGTTTCCTCGTTGAGGGTCAGGATGAGAACGGAAACGCTCACGGCTCATTCCGGCTTGTGCGCGACCACGACCATGGACTTCCACAACCACGGCAACCGGCCGGCGCCATGGAACTCGAAGCGATCAAAGCCCAGCTCGCTCAACAACTGAGTGAGCGTCGCGTACGACCAGAACTTGATGTGCCCGCCATCCCACAGTGCGGTGAAGTGATGATCGAGCGCGCCGGTGACCGCCAACGCCAGGTTCTTCAAATAGCCGTGATACGGCGTGGAAAGAATCAGCGCACCGCCGGGCCTGAGCAACGCATGCACCTGCCGGACAAAATCTCGCGGCGAGTACAAATGCTCGATGACTTCGGTCGAGACGACCACGTCCCAACTCGTTCCGAACGTTCCGCTCAGATCCTCGTACACCGACAGACGTTCGACGCGAACTGTCTCTCCGCAGAGCCGGCGTGCCTGAGTGACGCCGGACTCGCTGGCGTCGCAGCCGGCGACGTCATAACCGCTGAGCTGCAGTTTTCGCAGCAGAGCACCGTTGCCGCAGCCGGCATCAAACACTCGCGCAGGTGTTGCCCGTAGCGGTGCAAGCGCTCGTACTGCAGCGAGCACCACAGGCTGTAGATAGTCGTGCGATCGCTCCGCGTCACCGCTGTTCCATCCGTAGTCGGGAATCGATGTGTTGCTCGCCAGCTCGTTCATGACGTCCGCGCCTCCGTCACACGTCGCACGCCAATCTGGCGAGCCGGATTGCCGGCGACGATGTGGAGCGGCGGAACGTCTTTGACCACCACGGCCCGCGCGCCAACGATGGCTCCCTTGCCAACCGTCGTGCCCGGACCGATGAATGCTTCGGTACCGACCCAGACAGTGTCTTCGATGACGACGGGCGGCTTGAGCAGCGGCAGCGCCGGATCCGAGAAATCATGCGTGCCGGCACAGACATGCGCTCGATAGGCGAGCGATGCGCCGGTGCCGATATGAACCTTACCCAAGCTGTAGATGAAGACATCCTCGCCGAGCGCGACCCAGTCGCCGATCTCTACATTCCATGGCATGTAGACACGCGTCGAGGAATACAAATGCACATCGCGCCCGATCTTTGCGCCGAATAGTCGCAGCACCGCCCGACGCCAGCCAAAGCACGGTCGGGGACTCCAGCGGATGGCGTATCCGCCGACGATCCAGAGCACGCGCCGGCACTGCTCCCGCCATGAATATTTACGCGCCGCCCGGTTCGCTTGCGGATTCAGCAGTTCCACCGTAGTCCCGGTGGTATCGGCGTGAGGGTCTGCGAGCTGGCTGTTCATGCGGCCGGCGCAGTTAACCATCCGTCGATAACACTTTTGTGACAGTGTCGAACCTCATCTTAGAAGGTTGGCTGGCGCCACGACCATCGGCTGCGGCTCCTCAACCGAATGCGCTGCTGCTGCTTTTTTCCTGCGCAACAGCTGCAGCCCCGACGTCAGCAAGAATGCAAACAAAGAAAAGTACAGCGCGTACGCAATCGGCACCGAGGCGATCGCAATCGCGCCTCGGACCAGCATGTAGCAATGCCAGACGAAATACGGCAGCAGCAGTGCCAGCAGCAACGGATTTCGTCGCAGTGCTGCTTCCCAAATCGCCAGCACCGCGGCCCAGAACACGGCCAGCCCGACGCCAGCCCATCCGAACGACAGATAAGCATCGCTCCATAGCAGCGCCGGATAGTGAAAATAAATCGGCCAGTCTTCCGGCACGCCTTCCAGGAGCCTGGCGATCACCACCGGCACGTCCGGAATGTCGGGCTTGTCGATCTGCACCAGCTTCATGAAAGGATTGATGTAGTTCCAGCCGTAGAGCGTCAGGGACGTGAAGCCGGTGCGCTCATCGTAACGGTCGGCCGAGGTCGCGGTCTGCAATACGCCATAGGGCATTCCGGAGTCCGGGAACGACACCACGCCGTTCTTGTACTGACTCACGAAAATACTCAAGGCGACCAGCAATCCGCCCACGATCGACGCGTATCGGATCAGCCGTCCATAGCGAATGCGCGCGGACGAGTCATCCAGCACTTGATAGAAACCAACCACGGCCAGCGGCACCAGCGATAGCAGTGCGAACGAACGCACCTGCAGGTGGACGGCAAAGTAGATGAACGGCACGCACACCACCAGCGCCGGCAGCCATCTTCTCTGCAGGGCGAGCAGCGACACCAGCGGACTCGACGCCCATAGAAACACCACCGACCACGAGGCGCCCTCGACGTAGTCCCGGTAGCTCATGCCCAGCGTGCTCCAGAAGTACCAGACGCTGCCCGCGATCCAGTAAACAAACAGGATCGACAGCAGCGCTCGAAGCCGCGGAGCGCCTCGCTCGATACGCCAATGCGAGCTTGCGATCGGACCGGTGAACACCTTGTGCAAGAGGGCATCCGCTATCGCCAGCGCCAAGTTGAACGCGAAGACGAACAGCATGACGTTGTGAATTTCCACGCGACCTGCCGTGACCCGCTCATCGACGAAGCCGCGAATCCAGCTGACCTGCGTTTCCATCGTGACCGGAATAAAGAAAACTGCGAAGTATGCGAGCAGGAACCAGAGGACGGTCATCAAGCGCCGCGCCTTCAAAGCCGCAAGCAGCCGCCATACGCACAGCAAGAGATTGGCGATCGCCAGGCCGAGATCTACGCCCATGCGTGCGAACTCACGATCGAAGTGCCGAAGCGAGAGTCATATTCGCGCAGGTGGGTGGCCGCGATGTGGCCCCACCCGTATTTCTGTTCGAGATAGCCGCGTGCCGCAGTTCCCTGAGCGGCGGCACGCTCCGAATCGAGCAGCAGTGACAGCATGGCCTCGGCGAGATCGGTCGGAGACTGCGGTGGAACGATCAGCCCGGTGACGCCATCGACGATGAGCTCCGACAGCGCGCCCACACGAGTTGCTATCGCAGGTTTGCCGAAGGCAGCCGCCAAAGGAATCACTCCTGTCTGAGTTGCTTCCGTGTAAGGCAGCACGACCAACTGCGCGGCCGTGAAGATCGCTTTGATTTCTTCATCGGCGACGAAGCGATTGACCAGATCGACGCAGTGGCGAATGTCCGCCGGAATCGGAGGCAGCGTACCCGCGCCGGCGATCAGCAAACGCATCGTCGGCAGTTGCCGCAAGACTTCTCTGATCGCGGCGAATAGCAGATCGAGTCCCTTGTAGGGCTCGATACGTCCGAAGAACAGAACGGTGTGCGTACCTCGCTCGCTCGATTGCAGTTCCGGAGGTGTTTGCGTGCCGGCCGCGATCTGCTCCGTCAGTCCCACGCCGTGCTGGACGACATAGATGCGGCTGTTTTCTACGTGATAGCGCTCGACCAGAATCCGGGCATGCTCACTCGAATGCACGTGTAGCGCCGCCGCCCGTCGCAACATCGAAGGCATCAAGTAGCTGTCATATGCAGCCGTGTGAACGCGGCCCCACAATGTTCGCCGCTCCGCATGTGGACTCGGATCGTGCACCGTGCAGACGACATGCACACCCAGGCGAGCGAATTCCTGGATGAGGCCTCGGAATGCGCCGATGCGACTGACGATGTGCACCACCCCTGGCTGATATCGCCGCCACAGCTCACGCGCCAATCTGGTCGAGCGCAACGGATTGTAGTTGCGTCGGAGCACGCGGCCCCTCGGCGACCTGTCCAGCAATCCGCCGATGAGACTTTCCACAGGCAATCCATCGTCGGGCCCGAGGGTGAACAGATGAGTGCGGCAATGACGCGCCAGCCCGTTCGCCAGATTGCTGGCGTAGTGAGCCATGCCGCCCCTGCCCTCGCCATCGATGATGATGACGTCGGTCGAGCTCGACCCATCATTCGATGACATATGCCCGCCGTATCTTCCAGTTGAACAGATGCGCCGCCGTCATCCAGATCAGGCCGATCGCGGATTGGAACAGCAACGAGTCGACGATCGCCAGCACTGCCACCATCGGCACATAGATCAGCAACACATAGATAACTTCTTTGAGCACCATCCTGACGAACGCCACTCGATCGCAGCCGGCGAGCCCCAACAGCCACCAGATCTTCACTGCGAAGAACGCGCCGCCGGT
>JBEVKA010000359.1:0-3677 GCA_040509855.1 Steroidobacter sp. | reverse complement strand
AGCGAGGTCGTGAAGAGATCGTGGTGAGCACGACCCCACCGACGCTTTGAAATATTCGTACCCGGATCGATCGTAACCGCCTCGTAACAAAGAGTGGCGGTGGTGTCACGAGAACAAGGAGGGAGCGGGATGTGCGGACGAGCTCGCCGTCTGGCGATGATGATCGCGTTGACGTTCAGTCAGACCCTGGTCAGCGCTCAGGCGCTGCAACTCACGACTCAGCCCATCCCCGCGCAATCGGTCGATAGCGCGCTGACGGAGTTCTCGCGCCAGACCGGATTACAGATCGTTTATATGTCTCGCGTCGCCGATCGCGTGAAATCTTCCGCGGTTCCAAGCGGCGTGTCTTCCGACGAAGCGCTGCGTCGCCTGTTGGCGGACACCGGGCTCGCATTCGAATTTCTGGACCATCGTACCGTCACGATTCTGCCCGGCCTGAACTCCTCGCCAAAGTCGCCGCAAAGTGCGACCGAGCGTCGCGAGCCGGGATTCATCAGGCTTGCGCAAGCAGAAACAATTCCGATGTCACGCGCTCCCGCTCAGGTACGAACGTTGCGGCAAGCGGAGGACAGTGGCGGCGGCAGCCAGCTGGAAGAAGTCGTCGTCACCGGCATTCGCGGCAGCGTACGCGAGTCGTTGCAAACAAAACGTGAAGCGGCCGCCGTGCTCGACGTCATCACCTCCGAAGACATCGGCAAGTTTCCAGACAAGAACGTCGCCGATTCGTTGCAACGAATCCCAGGCATCTCCGTCGATCGCATCTGGGGCGAGGGTCGCGACATCTTCGTGCGCGGCACCGACAGCACCATGAATCGCACGGTGATGAACGGGCAGAGCGTCGCCTCCGCGTACTGGTGGGCGAACGACAATCCGAGCCGCGGTTTCAACTATGACATCCTCGCGTCCGAGCTGGTCGCGGGGCTGGAAGTTCACAAGAGCCCGCAAGCCGATCTCGATGAAGGCAGCATCGGCGGCCTGGTCAACGTGCGCACGCGTCGCCCGATGGAGTTGGAGCCGTTCACGGTGCGCCTGTCCGGCGAAGCTCAATACAGTGAGTTGCCCGATGAGATCGACCCGCAGTTCTCGGGCCTCGTGAGCTGGAGAAACGAGAGCGGCACGTTCGGCGCGTTGGCGTCGGTGAGCTATCAAAAGCGCAAGATGCGTCGCGACGGACTCGAAGCATTCCCGGACAACACGCTGTTCGATATCACCGATCAGAACGGCGCCGTCACCGAAGATGTCTACGTGGTGTGGGGCGGCGGATCGGCGATCTTCCAGCAGGATCGCGAACGGCTCACCGCCAACGCAACGCTGCAGTTCCGGCCGACGGATCGTTGGGACATCGCGCTCAACTACGTCAACTCCGACATGGACATGGACAATTACAACCAGAACTACCTGTTCATGCCGGGCGGTTACAAACTGCCGCAGGGTGCGAGAGTGACCAATCCCGAGTTCGTGCCGACCAGCGATGGTCGACGTGCGTTGATCGGCGGCAGGTTGGAAGACAGCGGCACAGCGGGCGCGGCGATCGAGCCCATCTACCGCGAGGCGTTCATCAAGTCACAAGTGATCGATCTCGACGCCACGTTCGAAGCGGACGGCTGGCGTGCTCATGGCCAGGTCGGTTACACGCAAGCCGAAGGCGGCAGCGATCGCGACCAGAACTATTGGTTCGAAGGCAACACGCGCGAAGTCATCAACCTGCGTCCGTCGGCGATCGAAGTTTCCTATCCGGACCTGGATGCGACCGATGCGTCCGAACTTCACCTGGTGCCGGGCAACTTGCGCGACTGGATCCGCAAGATGGAAGAGGAAGAAACCTATGCGCAGGGTGATTTGACGTTCGACGTCAATGCGGGCTGGCTGCGCGCGCTGAAAACCGGCGTGAAATTACGCGACGACACGGTCGAGAACAATCGCAGCATCGGTCTCGTCAGTCCCACCAATCCCAACCGCGCAACGTTGGCTGCGTTGACGATGGATCGAGTGTCTGGCGGCATCAGCCCCGGCTTGCATGGAGAGTCAGGCACCGCCGGCTCGCTGCGCCGATATGCATGGCTCGACGGTGCGGCGGCGATGCGCATCATCAATCCTCTGCTGGACCTGCAGTACACGTTCGATCAGCTGGCGTACTACAAGATCAACGAGCAGATCACGGCGGCGTATGTGAAAGGCGACTTCGAATCCGGGCGCCTGCGAGGCAACCTGGGCGTGCGTGGTGTCAAAACAGATCAGGATTCCACGGCGTTCATATCGGGCGCTCGCGGCACCGTGTCGCGTTCATACACCGACTATCTGCCGAGCTTGAATGCGGTGTATGAAATCAAAGATGACTTGCTGTTGCGAGGCGCGGCGTCTCGCGCCATGGCGCGCAATACTTTTCAGGACTTGAGCGCCAACATCACCATCGACGCCACGACCGGCAGCGCCAGCGCCGGCAACCCGCTGCTCGATCCGATCTATGCCGATCAGTTCGAGTTTGGCGCGGAATGGTATTTCGCCGACGCGTCGCTTGTGTCCGCGACTTACTTCTGGAAAAGCCTCGACACGTTTATTTTCAAACGCACCGCGAGTGAAGTGATCGACGGTCGGACGTTGAATGTCACTCGTCCGTTCAACAGCGATAAGGGCGCTGACATTCAGGGCGTCGAGCTGCAATGGCAGCAGTCCTTCGGCGCGGGCTTCGGCATGCTGTTGAACTACACGTTCACGGATGCGAGCGTCGATCCGGTGGCGGGTCAACCGAAGCTGAAGCTGCAGGGTAATTCCGAGGATCAGTTGAATGCGTCGGTGTACTTCGAGAACGACCGCTTCGGTGCGCGGCTGTCCTATAACTACCGTTCGGACGCGTATGGCGCGCTCACCATGGGCTCGCAGATCGTCACTGATGCCTACAAGCAGCTCGATGCCACGGCGAACTGGAATCTGACCGAGGACATCTCGGTGTATCTCGCCGCCGTCAACATCACCAACGAAGTCATCTTCCAGCGCACCGACGACGGCATTCCCATCGGCTTTTACGAGAACGGCCCGCGCTACAGCGTTGGCGCGCGTGTGAAGTTCTGACGTCAGGCGCGCCGCGAAGCTTTCTTCTTCGCGGCGCGTTTTTTGGCAGGGCGCTTCGTTTGGGCTGATGTAGCCGCGGCCCGAACGGCGGCCCGAGCCCAGGGCACGAGCTCATCCGCATCTTCGAGCACGTCCGCCGGCACCTGAAAGTAGCTCATGCTCACTTCCGGCCGATTCTTGTACGGCCGGAATGGCTCGCAGCCTCGCGACGTGTAGGTGTCGCGCGTGCTGTCGTCCACTTTGAAGAACATGGCATCGCTGTCGATGATGCCAAAGAAAACTCCATCGCTATACAGCCCCACGCCGCCGAACATCCGGCGGGACGTTACTCGCGGCAGACGTGAGAGCTGTTCGAGGATGTATTGGAGATAGTCGGGGCTGACGGGCATGTGGGGAGCATAGCCCAGCGCCCGATGTTTTCCATCGGGCGCCAGGGTCGTCTTTACGGGCTGGCCGCCTCGAACACGACATCCACCCAATAGTTGGTGGCGTTGAAGGATTGATCCGGGAAACTGCTGGCGCCGTACCTGAAGACGCCGTTGCCATTCGCAACTGTCGTGGACGGAGCGTGCAGCGGCGCGCTGTCGCGACTGTTCGAGAAGTAGTTT
>JBEVKA010000358.1:0-6363 GCA_040509855.1 Steroidobacter sp. | reverse complement strand
TGTTGGTGAGGATGCCGAGCAATTCGGGCGGCGCCTGCACACCCATCATGTCGACGACCACGGCGCCCCAATCGCCGCCTTGCGCCACATATTTCTTGTAGCCGAGTCGCTTCATGAGCACGTTCCATGCACTCGCGATTCGCTCGGGTCCCCAACCGGTGGAAGTAGGCTTGCCCGAGAAGCCATAGCCCGGCATCGACGGAATCACTACGTCGAAAGCGTCAGCAGCAGTGCCGCCGTGCGCGGTCGGATTGGTCAGCGGCTCGATGAGTTTGAGCTGCTCGATGATGGAGCCCGGCCAGCCGTGCGTGATGATGAGCGGCAGCGCATTCTCGTGTTTGGAGCGCACATGGATGAAATGAATGTCGAGACCATCGATTTCGGTGATGAAGTTCGGCACGGCGTTGAGGCGTGCCTCGACCTTGCGCCAGTCATACTCCGTCCCCCAATAGCGCGCGAGTTTCTCGGTGGTCGCGGCCGGTACGCCTTGCGAGAAATCGGCGACGGTTTCGCGCTCGGGCAATCGCACCGACTGGATGCGTCGGCGCAGCTCGATCAGATCGGCGTCTGGAACATCGACATGAAACGGACGAAGCGCGGTGTTGTCGCCGCTGGCCAGTTTTACGTTTGCGCTCATGACCTCACTCCTGCTGAAAGAAAAGATGCCGGGTGGTTACCCGGGTGGCATCAAATCAGTCGTGCAGGTTGGTTCATATTGCGCGATGGTTTAGGCGTGCAGCGGTAAAGTGAACTTGAGCACGGCGCCACGCGGCTGCCGAACATCCGCCCAGAGCCGGCCACCATGGGCATCGATGATGGAGCGGCAGATCGACAGTCCGATCCCGACGCCGCCATCCTTGGTGCTATAGAAGGAATCGAAGATCCGCTCGCGGTCCTCCACGGCGATGCCAGGTCCCGAATCGCCGATCGCGACGATCAGGCCATCGACCGTGCTCGATTCGGCGTCGATTACCAACTCGCGGATCTCATCTTTGGTGCTGACGATGGCCTCGATGGCGTTGAGGATCAGATTCAACATGACTTGCTGCAGCTGGACGCGGTCCGCGTGCACCAACGGCAGGTTCTCCCGCAGTTGAGTCTGTATCGATACGCGATGTTTGGACAACTCGCCGCGAATCAGCGCGATGACTTCCGCGGTGGCATCGTTCAGGTCGACGGCTTCCATTCGCGGCGGCAACTTCTTCACCTGATCGCGGATGCCGCCGATGATGTCGCTCGCCCGATAGGTGTCGTTGACCACGCACTCCAGCGCCTCGCGCACTTCACTCAAGTCCGGCGGTTCCCTGACGAGGAATCGCAAAGCTGCATGCGCGTTGTTACGTGCGGCTCCGATCGGCTGATTCACTTCATGCGCGATCGAAGCCGCCAGCTGCCCCATCGTGGCAAGACGGTTCGCATGCGCCAGCTCCATTTGCAGCGTGCGCAGCGCCGCTTCCCGCTCGGCCAGATCGCGATAAAGCCGTGCATTCTCGATGGAAATCGCAGCTTCGGAAGCCAGCAGCTTGAGTGTGGTCACTCGGGCCGGCGTGAATGCATGCGCCGTGAGATTGTTCTCCAGGTACAGCATGCCGAGCAGCCGCGTCTGCTTGAGAATCGGCAGGCACAATACAGATCGTGCGTGGCGCTCGCGAATATAAGTATCGGCGGAGAATTCGCCGTGACCTGCCGCGTCGTGCAACAGCACGGGCTCCCGGGTTCGCTGCGTGTAGCGAAACACGGATTGTGGCAGCTGTGACCTGGACACGTCGGCCCGTCGCAGTTCGACCTGGACTTGGTTGCTGCCGGTGGTGGCTTCCGCCTCGACCCAGTATTCATCGCCGTGTGGGAGAATCAGCAGCCCCCGTTCCGCGCCGGCGTGCTCGATGGCCGTGTGCATCAGCGTATCGACCAGCTTCTCCAGCACGATCTCGGCCGAGACTGCTTCGGAGACCTTGATGACAGTCGCCAGATCGAGATGTTCGATCGGCGTCACGATGGTGGCAGTGGAATCGGCGATCGATTTCTCGCCCCTGAGTTGCGGAAACTGTTGTTCGAGCTGCCGAACCTTGCCGTCGGCGCCCCAGCGTTGATAACAGTATCGCGCGTCCCGCAGGTATGTCGTCGCGATCTTTTCGAAACCGCGCGCCAGATAAAAACGTCCCGCCAGCTCATTGGAAAACCCTTCGTGATGAACGAAGCCGTTTGTGCGTGCCGCGCGCAGAGCTTGCTCATATAGCTCTTGAGCGTCGAGTGCACGACCTTCGATTCGAGCCAGCTCCGCGCCGACGATGGCCGCGCGGTTCTCGAACGTTGCCGGGTTGTGTTCGGCCCAGATCTCGATCTGGCGGTGATGAGCCTTCAAGGCTGCGAGATGCTTTGGCTTTTGCTCGACGGATGCAATATCCCAGGCTGCGGCGTGAGCAAGCGCACCGTAAAGCGGATGCTCCGCGGTTTCGAATTGGCCCGACGATGTCCACGCCAACGGATCGGCGTGCAACGATGCGTCGACGGCTGACGCACGATCTCCGGCGAGGAAACGCGCCTGCGACTTGCGAGTCCAATAGTAGAACTCAGCGAGCGCCAGGTTGCGGTTGCTCGACAGACGGTGCTCGGTTTCGAACTCGCTGTAGCCTGAATAGTCCAGGCACCCAAATGTCGGAGTCAGGCCGCGAAGCGTGCGGATCAGGCCGAGCTGCGCGCCACACAGCTCGACCACCAGGCCGAATCCATGTTGTTTCGCGAATGCCAGGCCGTTCTCACATTCCGTCTGCACCTCCGCGAGCGGATCGCCGACGGCGAGGTAGTTGGTGACGATTTGATCCCAACTGTAGGACGCAAAGGTCAGGTCGCCGACTCGATAGGCAGCGTCGAAGGCGCGACGGATGAGGTCGCGACCGCTCGCAACGTGCTTCACCCAGGGAAGGACGGTGCAGCCGACATTCATATACGTGCGAGCCTGATAGCGCGTCAGGCCGCGTTTCTCCACCAGGTCGTAACCCAGCTGCCCGAAGCGAAAGCCCTCCTGGTAGTTGTTGAACCGTGGCCCGGCGAACATGGCCAGCCACACATAACCGAAACAAGAGCCGTCGCAATTGCCATGTTCGAGACTGAGCGTCACCAGGCGGCAGACCACGAGCGTCGACAGGTTCTCGTCGAACATCAACGATGGCGTGACGATCTCGGTGATGACGTCGAGCGTATCGAGAATCTCGGGGTTGGTGATGAGCGGCAGGTCGATCAGCGTCTCGATCTGGCGCTCGCCCAGCAATACCCAGATACGTTCGTATTCACGCACCACGTCGTCGCGGCTCGGATGAGCCGACCATTCCGTGCCGTTGCGACTGAGCCATTCCAGGAATACATCGACGCTGCGGTCACTGCGATCCAGGGTGGTGTAGAGCGTGAGTCGCAAACGAGTCACCACGCAGTGATCGTGGCGATTGGTCGCACGCTGCGCCAGATTGGAGAGCCTGTTCTCGGCCGTAGTCATGTCCGCGGTCAGCAGCTCGCACTCCGCCATCAGATACTCGGTCGCGAAAATGAGCTCGTAGTTTCGCGTCCACGTTTCTTCGGTCAGCAGCGCACGGCCGGCACTGAGATACTTCAATGCTGAAGCGTAGGCCGTCGATATTTTCGCGCGCCGGCCTGCGATCAGGTTGAGATCGGCGACGCGCTCGCGATCTTCGACGGAGTCGACGAGGTGCGAGCCGCGATTCAGCTGGTTGACGATTTCGAACACCGCCTCGTCGCGTTTATCCGCCGGCGTGTGTTCGGCCAGCAGCATGCCGATGTGAAGATGTGCTTCGGCGCGCAGTTCGTTGGGAATGAGCGAATACGCCGCTTCCTGCACGCGGTCATGGAGAAATCGATAGGAATCTTCGGAGCGGAAGATCAAGCCGGCGCGCACCGCCTCCCACAAATGATCGTGCAGCTCCTCGGCCGATCCTGGATAGACCATGCGCAGCATGTCGAACTCCGCGCGGTTGCCCATGCATGCGAACTGCTGGAGCGCGTTCTGTGTCGTCGGCTGAAGTCGCGCCAGTTTGCCGACCATCAGCTCGACGACGTTGTCCGTGTAGCCCTTGGCGCGAATGCGGTTCAGATCCCAGGCCCAGCGTCCTTTGGCGTAGTCGAACGCCAGCAAGTCTTCGTCCGCCAGCGTCGCGATGAACTGAATCGCGAAGAACGGATTGCCCGTGGTCTTTTCGTGCAGTAACTGCGCCAGCGGCTCGGCCCGCTCTAGCTCGCAGCGAAGCGAGTCCGATAGCAGCTGGCGCAAATCATCGCGAGTGAGCGGCGCAAGCACGATATCTTGGAGTTTCGCTCCCGCCTGACGGATGGCATCGAGCTTGCGGATCAGCGGATGCGTGGCGCTGACTTCGTTATCCCGATAGGCGCCGATCAGCAGCAGGTGCTGCAGGTCCGTGCGTGTCAGCAGATCTTCGAGCAGGTCCAGTGTCGCTGCGTCCAGCCATTGCAAGTCATCCAGAAACAACGCGAGTGGATGCTCGGGTCTCGCGAATACGCTGATGAAGCGCCGGAACACCAATTGAAAGCGCCGCTGCGCTTCCTGGGGCGCGAGCTGGGGCACCGGCGGCTGTTCGCCGATGATGTGTTTCAACTCCGGAACCAGCTCGACGATCAGAGACGCGTTCGGGTCCAAGGCTTCGCGCAACGCGTCGCGCCACCTGCGCAGCTCATCTTCGTTCCTGCTCAGCAGTGGTCTTATCAGACTCTGAAACGCTTGCGCCAGCGTGGCGTACGGAATGTCGCGTTTGTATTGATCGAATTTGCCCGATGCAAATAAACCGCGCGGCGGCACCAGCGGCTTGTGCAACTCGTTCACAACGGCGGATTTGCCGATGCCGGAATATCCGGAGACCAGCACCATTTCCGGGCGACTGCCGGCGACGATGCGGTCGAACGCGGTGAGCAGCGTATCGATCTCGCGATCCCGTCCATATAGTCGCTCGGGAATCATCAGGCGATCCGGCGTGTCGTGATCGCCTGGCTCGAAAGCTTCGATGTGTCCTCGATCATCCCACTGCGCGAGACATCGTCGCAGATCGCTTTCGACGCCCGCCGCAGTTTGATAGCGCTCCTCGGCAGTCTTCGATAGCAGCTTCATGGTGATCGCCGAGATCGAGCGTGGAATCTGCTCGTGGCGATCGCTCGGCGATGGCGGCTGCCTAGCAATGTGACAATGAACCCATTCCATCGGGTCCGCCGCTGCGAACGGCAGGTTGCCCGTCAGCATCTCGTAGAACATCACGCCGAGTGAATACAAATCGCTGCGCGAATCGATCGAGCGATTCACGCGACCGGTTTGCTCGGGCGCCATGTAGGCGAGCGAGCCGGCGATGAATTCGGGAGGCTCGGGCAGCTGGCGCTCGCGAGGCAGGCGTGAGGCGATGCCGAAGCCGGTCAGCCAGACTCTGCCAGTCGCGCAGTCCACCAGCACGTTGGCGGGTTTGATGTCTTTGTGGATGACTCCGCGACCATGCAGCCGGCTGAGCGCACCCGACACCGCCACGGCGAGCCGCAGGAATCTGCCGATTTCCATGGGTCCATCGATCTGTCGACCGAGCGGCTGGCCTCCCGCGTATTCCACGACCAGCATGGTGCGGCCGTGCTCGCGAACGAGATCCACTGGACGCACTGCCCACGATGCATCCAGATGAGCGCTGAGCGCGTGCTCGTGGGCCAGCCGGTTGATGTTGTCGATCGTGGGGTGGCCGGCGCCGGAAGCTGTTGCGATGAATGCGTGCAGGTTACGTCCATCGCAATCTCGCGATAGTCTGCAGAATGCGCGTTCCGGGTCTTGCCACAACACCTCGACGCCGTCGGGCAACGCCGCTTCGGTCATTCGCATAGTGCGAGATCCATCGTGCAATCTCCGCCGAGCAAACATTTCTGATTCTTAGGGCGGTGCCGCGCGCGCGCAAGCGGAACGCAGACATCCGATCAGCACCGCTTCGTCCAACGGTTTGCGAAGGTAACACTCGACGCCCAAGGCACGCATGCGTTCCTCGACGTGCGTGCTCGGATAGCCGGTGACCAGGATCGTGGGCATGGCGTGTCCGGTCGAGAGCAGATGTTCGTAGAGTTCGACACCGGTCATCAACGGCATTTGCACATCCGCGACCAGGCAGGTGGTCGCATTCAGTCTGGGCGAGGCCAGGAACTGGCCGGCAGATTGAAAGGCCGCGACATCGTAGCCCAATGACCTGATGAGCCTGCGCATCGAGTCTAGAAACGACCGGTCGTCATCGACGACAGAAATCAGTGCTTGCTGGAACACGTGGCGAGCATGACATTTGTCACCCCGTTGCAACCTAAGCCATGGTTTAGGGCCAAGCAGGT
>JBEVKA010000357.1:0-8226 GCA_040509855.1 Steroidobacter sp. | reverse complement strand
ACCAGCGTCGCCCTACCAAAGTCAGCGCTTGCTCGCCGTCCGTAGCGACCACAGCTTCGATGTCGGCAGCGCGTAAGAGATCTGCCACGGAGTCGCGTACCAACGGATCGTCGTCGACGACCAGCACACGGCGCGGCTGGGTTTCTGCAGTAGCAAACATCGGGGCACTCTGCCCCAATCGGCTAATCGCCGCAATTGCAGGGGAACGCAGTCGTTCGCTCAGCTCGGGCTGGCTATCTCGCCGCGACGTGCGAACGCCGCGATGTGCTCGGCGGCGCGAAAGGCGAGGGCTTGAATGGTCATGGTCGGTTGTCCGCGCCCCGAAGTCACGAGGCTGCTCCCGTCGCACAGGAACAGATTCGGCACGTCGTGAGAGCGGTGATAGCGATCGATCACCGAGGTCGCCGGATCGTTGCCCATGCGACATGTGCCGAGCAGATGCATCGACCAGGTTTGCGGATTGACCGGTGCTTTCGTGACACGCAGCGCTCCGGCGGCTTCGAGAATCTCGGCGCCGCGTTCCTGCAGGAAGCGCGCGTTCGCCAGATCGTCCGGATGATCTTTGTAAGTGACGCGGATCGCCGGCATGCCCCAGTCGTCTTTCAACTCTGGATCGAGCGTGACGTTGTTGCTCTCCAGCGGCAAGGAGGTGCCGTGGGCGGAGATGGTCATGGTGCGTGGAAACTCGGCGAGTCGCGCTTTGTAAGCGCTGCCCCAGGACGGGCCTTCGTCAGCCGTTCGCTGCGCCCAGACGATGGGTTGAGGTCCGATGCGGGCGTCGATGCCGCCGCCGCCGTAGAAGCCACGCTTGGGATCGCTGTCGTAGAAGTCGTGCATGATGCGCGACACCTGCACGCTCTTGTATTCGTTCAACTCGTGCTCGAACACCGCGCTGGCGCGTGCACTGTAGTTGAACATCAAATATTTGCCGACCAGGCCGCTCGAATTCGCCAGGCCGTTGGGAAAGCGTGAGCTGGCCGACATCAGCAGCAGCCGCGGTGTCTCGCCACCATTGGCGCATACGATCACGGCTCGCGCCTTCTGGAATTGCTCGCGTCGCTCAGCATCGAAATAACGAACGCCGGTGGCGCGGCCACGTTTATCCGTGTCGATGCTCGTGACGTAACTTTCCGAGCGCAGCTCGCACCGACCGGTGGCTTCCGCCTCCGGAATGACCGTCGTGAGCGAGGAGGCTTTGGCCATGACTTCACAGGCGAAGCCATGACAGAAGCCACAGTGCACACACGCGGGCCGTCCGCGATAGGGCTGTGAGTTGATCGCCATCGGCGCGGGGAAAGGATGCAGGCCGAGCTTGCGCGCGCCACGTTCGAACAACACGCCGGAAGATTTCGTTGGCAGCGGCGGCATCGGGTACGGCTTGGTGCGCGGTGGATCGAACGGGCTCGCACCCGCTAGCCCCGACACGCCGATCTCCCATTCCACCTTGGTGTAATAGGGTTCGAGATCGGCGTAGCTGATCGGCCAGTCGGCGAAACCGGTGCCCGCGATCGGGCCGAGGCGGCTGCGTTCGTCGAAGTCCACTTCGTGAAAGCGCCAGTAGTTCGCCGTGTAGTGCAGGCTGGAGCCGCCGACGGTGCGTGCGTAATACAAAGCCGGTCGGACGGTGGTGCGCTCCGCGCGCTTCGATGCGTCGTCGCGAAATGTTTGCGGATTCTTTACTGCATCGTTGGTGAGGCCGGACAGAAACCAGTATTTCAACTCGTCGTGTTCGAAGCTGGCCGGCGCGAGTCGTCGCCCCTGCTCGAACAGCACCACCGAGAATCCCGCCTGGGACAGCTCGCGAGCCATCACGCCACCGGCCGCACCGGAGCCGACGATGGCGAAGTCGACGAGTTGTGAGGTCTTGAACTTGGGCAAGCTCATGCCGCGGACTCCGGTGGAAGGGTGAAGCCCGGATAGTCGCGGTCGTAGTAGCCGAAGGGCGGCTCGAACACGTGACGATCCTCGAAGCCGAGCAGCTTCCATCCCAGGCCATCGCGATTGCCGCCGTATTCGGGCATGGCGAACATTCCCAGCACCGTCAGCATGCGCATGTCCCTGAAGAACGGCGTCTTCTCCATGCTGGTCAGGAACGCGATCTGCTGCTCGGAGGTGAGGGCGGCGAACGATTCAGCCGCGGGATGACTGGTGCGGCACGCGTCCTGGAATTGCGTCAATTCGGCACGAAAGCTGGGCGCCATGCGCGAGAGGAACGAGGCGAGCGCGCGATCGATGAAAAACGCGACACCTGCCTCGCGCGCGCCGGGTGTCGAGTCGGTAGGAATGATCTGAGCCGCGACTGCCTCGACGACCGCCTGCTCCGCTCGAGTCAGATAAGAGAGCTGACGTTCGTCAGTGCCGTGTTTCGCGTGATGAGCGTCATCGGCCGCCGCCACGATCGCAGGCCATTCCAGCGTCAATCCGAGCCCGCCCAACGCGGCGCTCGCGGCCCGCAGGAACGATCGTCGGGAGAGTTCATCCATCTCGGCTCCATGAGTTCGTGGGTAGCGAGCAAAATCTACCCTCATCTCTGTTAGTCGAGAAATCGGCCGGGAGTCTGACACGGGTTGCCCATTTTTCGGAAAATTTGCGCAGGTGAACCGATGTCGAACGGCGGGGCGACAGCCGCCGAAGCGCGGCCCCTTGAGGATGGCGAATTGTTTTTCTCGATGGCGCACGTGCGCACGCGGGCCTTCCTTGCAAGGCTAACTATCGGCGATTCATCCCTGCCAGCTGCCACTGGTCCCAATCCTCTGGCCGGCGGCGATTTTTCTGGCGAGCATGAAGTCGATCGACGCGGGGAGTCGCAGCCATCGAACCGACGCTTTTGCAAGGTGGGATGTCGTACTGGCGACTGGCGCCCGACCCGCGTTTGCGTTCGTGCATCCAGTGTTACGCGCTGGTGAGCCCGCTGCCGAAAGAGCAGCTGCGCGATGGGCCGCTGTGGGAGCAACAGTTGCTATTGCCCGACGGCTACTCGGAGATCGTTTTCACATTGAGCGGACGGTTCGAGCGACGGCCTCTGAGTGGCGACGCAGGCGCCACGATCATGGGCGCGAGTTATGTGATCGGCGGACGCTCTCATTCTGTCGTCACTCGCAACTTGAGCAGTGTGCGGGTCGCGAGCGTGAAGCTCGACTCTCGCCTGCTGCGCGCCATTCTGCGCATGCCCTTGAGCGAGCTGCAGGATTCCACGCTCGGCCTCGATGACCTCAATTGCCGGCAGCTGTTGCAGATCGAGCACGCTGTGCTGAGCGCATCCTCGGTGGCCGAGATCAAGGACCGGCTCGATACATTCTTCCTACAAACAATGGCGTTGGAGCCGCTCAGGGCGCCGGCGGTGGACGAACTATTGCGCCAGATCCATCGCACCCAAGGCTCGCTTTCGATCCTGGATTTCGCGCGCGATCACAGGATCGACGCTCGCACGCTGGAGCGTAATTTCTCCGCGAGCATGGGCATGATGCCAAAGCAGTACGCGCGCATCGTGCGTTTCAAGCGCAGCTACTATCGATTGATGCTCACCGACTCGCACACGCATGACCTGCGAGCGCATCTCGAAGGCTACTACGATCAATCTCACTTTCATCGTGACTTCAAACGATTCCTGGGCGTCGCGCCACGCGACAAGCTGCAAGGCAAAGTGCCGTCGGCGACCACGGTCTCGGATCATTTGCTCCAGGGCGAGTTCGAGACCGAGGTCGATGGCCAGTAGTCGCCGCCGATTTTTTACAAGACATTCAGAGGGTGCGAATTCATGCTGATCGCCTATGAAAGCCACTCTTCAGATCAACGGAACGTCCCACACCGTCGAGGCGGATGAGAGCACGCCGCTGCTGTGGGTGCTGCGCGACCACCTCGGCATGACGGGAACAAAATTCGGATGCGGTATTGGTCAGTGTGGCGCGTGCACTGTGCATCTGGACGGAGCCGCCGTGCGCTCCTGTCTCGTGCCTTTCAATTCGGCGACAGGTCTCGAGGTTACGACTATCGAGGGACTCTCACAGAACGCCAGCCACGTTCTGCAGCGAGCCTGGATGGAAGATAACGTGCCTCAATGCGGCTACTGCCAGGCCGGCATGTTGATGGCTGCCGCGGCCTTGTTACGTGAACATCCTCAACCGACGGACGCCGAGATCGACGGGGCAATCACCAATATCTGTCGCTGCGGCACGTATCCACGCATTCGAGCCGCCATACACAAAGCGGGAAAGCGCTTGAGCGCGAAGGAGTGAGCTCATGACGCACGAACGCGGGATCAGCCGGCGTGATTTCATCATAGCGACGAGTGCTGCCGCCGGCGGCATGGCGTTGACGATTTTCTCGCTCGACGCGCAGTCAGTCGGTGCCGCAAGCAAAGTTCCGGAACTCACGCCTTGGATCGTGATCGCTGCCGACAACACCGTCACTGTCCGAGTGCCGGGTCCTGAAGCGGGCACCGGAGGCATGACGCAGATCGCCATGCTGGTAGCCGAGGAGTTGCAGTGTGCGTGGGAGCATGTGCGCACCGAGCCGATCTCGTTCCCTCGGAACACGCGCGAAGCCGATTTGTATATAAAAGCGTCGGGCATCTGGTCCACGTTCGCCGGCGGCGGCCATGCACCGGAGATAAGGGCCACGATGCTGCAAGCGGGCGCGAGTGCTCGCGAGCGGCTGCGGGCTGCGGCCGCTGCTCGATGGAATGTTCCCGTGAACGAGATCGAAGCGCGCGAGAGTGTCTTGCGTCATCCAGGAACATCGAGAAGCGCAAGCTACGGAGAATTCGCGGCGCAAGCCGCACGAGTTCAGCTTCCTTCCGAACCCACGCTCAAGCCGGAAACCGCGTGGACGGTGCTGCGTAAACAGAATCCGCCGCGGCTTCATGTGAGATCGGTCGTCGATGGCAGCTCGATGTACGGCATCGACGTGCGACGGCCGGGCATGCTCTACGCAGCGCTCGCTCAATGCCCCGTGCATGGTGGCAAGCTCAAGAGCTTCGACTTCGAGGCGATTCGTCGCATGCCCGGGGTGCGGGGTGTTGCAGTCATCGATCCGCAAGAGGCTCGCATTCATTTGAAGAAGCCCGCGTACTGGGCGCTAACCGACGTGCAGAGTGGTATCGCCGTCGTCGCGGATCACTACTGGCAGGCGCGTAAGGCGCTCGAAGCATTGCCGTTGCAATGGGATTACGGGCCGGGTGTGGAGAAGCGCGATACGCAGCATCTTTACGATGCGCTGTATGCGCGCCTGAACGAGACGCCGGACACCTTGCAGAAAGATTTTGGTGACGCACCGAAACTCATCGCGGAGGCGGGCGATGAGGCGGTGGTTGCAACTTACCTCACGCCGTTGAGCGAGCACGCCACGCTCGAACCGTTGAACGGCACCGCGCTGGTCACCAAGGATAAAGTGGAGCTGTGGCATCCGGCCGCGATGGCAGCGCAGGCACAATTGATCGCGCAGGAAGAAACCGGCGTGGCGCCCGAGAACATCGAGATTCACATGCCGCTGATCGGCGGCAGCTTCGGACGACGCGTGGGCGGCGATGACTTGCGCATGGTCCTTGCCGTGGCCAAGAAATTTCCAGGAACCCCGATTCACGTGATCTGGTCGCGGGAGGAAACATTCCGGCAGGGCCGGTACCGGGATCTGCAGGCGGTGCGTTTCGCGGCTACGCTGGATAAGGATGGCTTGCCCGAGGCTTTGGTCGCGCATGTCGCCGGTCATACACCGGTCACGCTGGGCCTCTTCAACAGTATCTACGCGAACGGCTGCATTCCCAATGTGCGCATCGAGACTTCCGCTGTTCCGATGCACGTGTTGACCGGACAGTTTCGCGGCCCCGGCTACAACTCGCAATGTTTCTTCATCGAATCCTTCATCGATGAGTGCGCGGCGCGCGCCGGTATCGATCCGCTCGAATACCGACTGAGGATCGTGAGCAAGTGGCCCGATTCGGGTTGGACCAAGTGCTTGCGAGAGGTCGCGGCCCACTCACGGTGGGGACAGAAGTTGCCGCCGCGGCATGCCCAGGGGATTGCGATGGGGAATTGGGGCATGGAGGACAAGCCATTCACGGGGACCACCATCGCGGCGGTCGCCACCGTGGAAGTCACGGAAACCGGTTCGCTGATCGTTCACGCCATCGATGTCGCATTCGATTCCGGCAAGGTCTTGAACATCGACGCGGTCAACGCGCAGTTGCAGGGCTCGACGATCTTTGGTCTGAACCTGTGCCTTCACGAAGAGCTGCACGTGAAGGACGGCCAGATCGTCGAAGCCAATTTCGACAGCTACAAGATGCTGCGAATGGCGGATATACCGCCGCGAATCAATGTGCACGCGAGCGCTCTCAGCGGCCATGACCGATACGGCGGCACGGGTGAGGTTGGCGTCGGCGTAGTCGGACCAGCGGTGGCGAACGCGATCTTTCGGGCCACGGCACGGCGCATTCGCGCCATGCCGTTCGGTACCGATCACGCCGGATAATCGATATAACCTTTTTCGCCGGGCGTATAGAACGTACTCGGATCCGGCGCATGCAGAGACGCGGCGGTCCGCAGCTTCTCGACCAGGTTTGGATTGGAAATGAACGGGCGGCCGAACGCCACCAGGTCGCCGCGCCGTGCTTCCAGGTCGTCGCTCGCACGAGCCGCGTCATAGCCGCCTGAAAGTATGTATTTGCCTTTGAATGTCGCGCGCAGCCGGGCTTTGAGCCCCGGACTGACCGGCGGTGCGCCCATCGAGCTGTGGTCCACGATGTGGATATAGACCAGCCCCAGCGCATTCAAACGTTCGATGAGCCGCACGTAGACTTCATCGGTTTGCGCATCGGCGACGCTGCCGTTGAACACACCGTACGGTGACAAGCGGATGCCGACTCTGTCCGCACCGATCGCATCAGCGCACGCCTTGGCCACCGCTTCGGCGAAACGAATCCGGTTCTCGACGCTGCCGCCCCAGCGATCGGTGCGCTGATTCGAGGCAGTGTTCAAGAACTGTTCGAGCAAATAACCGTTGGCTCCATGCAGCTCCACGCCGTCGAAACCAGCTCGAATCGCCAGCCTCGCCGAGGCTGCGAACTCTTCGATGGTGTGTGCGATATCCGCTTCGCTCATCGCCTCGGGCGCAGCGAACGCCTGCAGACCGTTCTGATCGGTCCACATCTCGCCCGGCGTCGCGATGGCTGACGGCCCGAGGACGCGCGTAGCTTCAGGCAAGTTCAGCGAATGAGAGACTCGCCCGGTGTGCATCAACTGCAGGAAGATCCGGCCGCCGGCGCCGTGCACGGCATCCGTGACCGCTTTCCAACCGGCGAGCTGCGCTTCGTTGAACAACCCCGGCATGCGGGCGTAGCCCAAGCCGTTGGGCGACGGGGACGTTCCTTCGGTGACGATCAGGCCGGCGCCGGCGCGTTGACGGTAATAAGTCGCCATCAATTCATTGGGCACATTGCCGATGGCACGGTTGCGCGTGAGCGGGGACATCACAATGCGATTCTTCAAATGCAGAGGGCCCAGCTGCGTTTCCGTGAACAGGGGACTCGTCATACGTATTCCGTCGTTGTCACCACGAATATGTGGTTGGTGCGCACGATAGCAGCTGCCCGCGCGGGAACATCCCAGGGCGCGGGAATGACACTCATGCTTTTGGACGAGGTAAAGGCGGCGAGTGACGCCGCTCAGGCGCCCCACACCTCACCGTAGAGTCGCAGCAGATTACCGCCAAGCACTTTCTCGATCCGCGCACTGCTCCAGCCCGCCCGAGCGAGCCCGTCCGCGAGATGACGGAAGCGGAAATGATCGTCCCATTCGGCGACGAGATTGAATATGTCTGCGCCCTCGCCGGGAGCGGCGATGCCGAGCGCGGCACGCTCTTCGAAAAATTTCTTTTGCTCGGCGCGTGCTTTGTCGTCGATCACAGTCTTGTGAAGTATTCCATCGGTGCCGATGGCTACGTGATCCTCGCCGCAGATTCGTACCGCATGCTCCATGTGGCGGATGAGATCCGCGCCGGTTGGTTTGCTAGAGGCAACGAGAAACGGCATCCAGTAGATGCCGACCACGCCGCCCTTGTCGGCGCAGGCCTTGAGCTCGGCGTCCCATTGATTACGCGGATTGTCGTGCAGGGCACGGCAGCCGGTGTGGCTGATGGTTGGAGGACGAGTCACGGTGGCAAGGGCTTCCGCCACGGTGCGCTGTCCGGAGTGGGAGAGATCGAGCAACAGCTTCTCGTGCTCGATTCGTT
>JBEVKA010000356.1:0-5539 GCA_040509855.1 Steroidobacter sp. | reverse complement strand
CACGAACTTCACCTGGCTGGGAAACGCGGATAGCGGCAGCACTACCAGGTTCATGACCCAGTACACGAGGAAGCCATACAGCCCGCCCCATAGCACCGGACGCGCGATCAAAAAGCGCCAGCGCGCAGCCACGACGTAGAAAACGGCGGCGATGATGGTCATCAACACGAAGTGCAGCACGAACCCCAGCGTGGCGGTGGCCGCTCCACCTTGATAAGCCGGCGAACCGAGCAGGCCGCTCGCAACCGATTGCAGGATGCGCGTCGGCGCGACGCCGCGCAGGGCCGAAAAGCCCACGGCATAGCTGATATCGATCGCGCCGGCGATGAGCCCGCCGACCAGGATCGCGAACGCGGCAGATTGGCGACGCATGTAATCCCCCTGCTCCGCGGGTAATCTAGCGAAGCGGCTCTTGAATGTCTTGCTACGAATACCCCATCAATTACCCAGTTGTTTTCGGCATGTGGCGATCAGCAGGTTCAAACAGGTGAGCTATGCTCGCGGTTCAGTCTGGCAACCCGGTCGATGTGATGGCGAAGATTCCCCCGGGCGTGGGCCCTCGATTTCCTCAGGTCGTGGTGCTGTTCGGCGCCACCGGCGACCTGGCGCGGCGCAAGCTGCTGCCCGGTTTGTTTCATCTCACCAGCGCTGGCTTCATTCCCGGCTGCAGGATCATCGGCGTGTCGCTCGACGTGCTCGACGCCGATGGCTTCCGGGCGCTGGCTCGCAAGGCGCTCGAGGAATTCTCGACGCGACCGGTGACGGAAGCCGAGTGGAGCACCTTCTCGGCAGCGCTGGATTACCTGCCGTTGAGCGCCGGGCCGCAGGCCTTGCGGGCCGCGGTCGAAAAGGCCGAAGCCACTTTCACCGGTGAGTCCCGGCGCCTGCACTATTTGAGCGTGCCGCCAAACGCCGCGTTGTCGGCAGTGAAAATGCTCGGCGACGCCGGCCTGGTCGAGCGCGCCCGCATCGTCATGGAAAAGCCGTTCGGCGTCGACCTGGCCAGCTCGGTCAACTTGAACGCCCAGCTGCACGAGGTGTTCAAGGAGGACCAGATCTTTCGCATCGATCATTTCCTCGGCAAGGAGCCGGCGCAGAACATTCTCGCGTTCCGCTTCGCCAACGGCCTGTTCGAGCCGATCTGGAACCGCAACTTCATCGACCACATCCAGATCGACGTGCCCGAGACCATCGGGCTCGCGACGCGCGCGGCGTTCTACGAAGCAACCGGCGCATTCCGCGACATGGTGGTGACGCACTTGTTTCAGATCCTGGCGTTCGTCGCCATGGAAGCGCCGACCTCGCTGGAGCCCAATCCCATCAGCGAGGAAAAGAACAAGGTGTTTCGGAGCATGCTCCCCATCTAGCCAACCGACGTGGTGCGTGGGCAATACAACGGCTATCGCTCCGAGGAAGGCGTCGATCCGCAATCGCAAACCGAAACGTTCATCGCGTTGAAGTGCGCCATCGACAACTGGCGTTGGGCCGGCGTGCCGTTCTACCTGCGCACCGGCAAGCGCCTGGCCGAGGGCCAGCGCATCATCTCCATCGCGTTTCGCGAGCCGCCCAAGAGCATGTTTCCGGCCGGCTCCGGCGTCGGCGAACAAGGCCCGGATCACTTGACCTTCGACCTCGCCGATCAATCCAAGATGTCGCTATCGTTCTATGGCAAGCGGCCCGGCCCTGGCATGCGGCTGGACAAGCTCAGCCTGCAATTCGCGATGCGCGATACCGGCTTGATCGGCGACGTGCTGGAAGCCTACGAACGTTTGATTCTCGACGCCATGCGCGGCGATCGCACGTTGTTCACCACCGCCGAGGGCATCGAACGTTTGTGGGCAGTGTCGATGCCGTTACTCGAATCGCCGCCACCGATCCGCGCCTATGCGCCCGGCTCGTGGGGGCCGAACGCCATTCATCAGTTGATCGCGCCGCGCGCCTGGCGATTGCCGTTCGAACGTACCTGGCGCGATCCGGATAAAATGGCTCGCTGATTATTTCTCAGCGAGTGCGCGTCGACGGCGCGCCAGCAGTCCAAGACCACCAACGGCGAACAACGCAAGCGTGCCCGGCTCCGGCACGTTGACCGCATCGACGACCAGGTTGTCGAGGAAGAACTTGGTGTCGCCGCGAATACCGGTGATGCCCGAGATGATGAGCGTGTCCATCATGCCGAGCGCCGTGCCGTTGAAACCGAACAGCCAGCTCTGGCCGCCCACCCACGCCGCGTGATTGGTGGGATCGGCGGACGGGAAATAAACATCCGAGCTGTGGGTCAGCACGCCGTCGGTGTAAGCATCGAAGCGCAGCGACATGCCGTGATTGTTCAAGCCGCTCAACAGATCGACGCTGCTCAGGCTGAACAAACCATCCGCGGTGATTCGCAGCGGGCCGTACGAAGTCAGCAGGCCCGAATCGTTGAGCGCGCCTTGCGCCAGCAACGCGTCCGGATACAGGCTGGCGTAATTCGTTTCATACGTGCACATGGTGCCGGAAGCGATCGTGACCGAACCGCTGGCGCTGTAGCCGGCCGAGCACTTCTGCCATTGATCCATCGAGTAGCCGGCGTTGGCGTAGCTCTCGTACGAGAACTCCGGTGAGCTGTCGTAATCGTTGAACCCGACGTTCACATAGCCTGCGTGCGCGCTGCACGCCCAACCTGCCGACAGCAACGTCGCCAACACAATCCGCTTCATCAACTGCTCCTCGCGTTTCACTTCAGGCGAGCGAACTATGTCGTGCCAAATTATGTCGCGCCACTGTCGTTTTGCTGTACAGGTCAATCTCTGACAGCACCGTTTCAACCTCATGTGCATTCGGCCTGGCGGCCTTCGGAAGTGCGACGTGATGCCGCCATGTCCAAGGAAATATGTGATCGGCGTCTCGGCGTACCCTTTGCGTTACGACTAGGCCGATCGGCGCCCGCTCGGTCGGTCCAAGCGCTCGCGCGCAAACATGCGCAAAATTCGGTTCCGATCGTCGTCTACAATGACGCGCACGGAGGGAATCCCATGTCGTCGAACCATCTCCGCCCGAGCGCCGCCGCCCGGGTGGCACTGCTGTTTATTGCCTTTTCGTCGCTGACGTTCGCCGCCGAGGCGCCGCCCGACACCCGCTCGCTCAGCGAGCTTCGTCGCGATCTGGATTCCGGCGCGACCACTTCGGTGGCGCTGGTGCAGGCCTTTACTCAGCGCATCGAAACGATCGACCGGCAGGGACCCCGACTGCGCTCGATCATCGCCATCAATCCCCGAGCATTGGACCAGGCGCGAGCGCTCGATCAGGAATTGAAGAGCAAGGGGCCGCGCGGTCCGTTGCATGGCATTCCGGTGCTGCTCAAGGACAACATCGAGTCCAACGATCCGATGCCGACCACGGCCGGCTCGCTGGCGCTGATCGACAACTTCACCAATCGTGACGCGCCCATCGTCGCCAACCTGCGGGCCGCAGGCGCAGTCATCCTGGGCAAAGCGAATCTCAGCGAATGGGCCAACTTTCGCTCCGACAATTCCATCAGCGGCTGGAGCGCGGTCGGCGGACTGACCAAGAATCCTTACGTGCTCGATCGTTCGCCCTGTGGTTCGAGCGCGGGCAGCGCTGTCGCCGTCGCGGCGGCGCTCGCTCCCGTCAGCGTCGGCACCGAAACCGATGGCTCCATCGTCTGTCCCTCGGCGATGAACGGCATCGTCGGTCTGAAGCCCACGCTGGGTTTGCTGTCCGGCAAATATATCGTTCCGATCGCACGCAGCCAGGACACCGCCGGTCCGATGGCAACGAATGTGAGAGACGCGGCGCTGCTGCTGAAAGCTCTGGTCGGCGACGCGCCGGCCTGCGATCCGCCCTCGGCTGGTTGCGCCAAGGCGGATTACACCAAGGGCCTCGTGCCGACCGCGCTCAACGGCAAGCGCATCGGCGTACTGCGCTTCGAGCCTGGCGAGAACAACAATCTCACCCCGGTGTACGAACGCGCCCTCGCCCACTTGAAAGCCGGCGGCGCCACGTTGATCGAAGTGAAGCAGCCCGACCTCGACCGCCTGTACGCCGCCGAGGAAACGGTGCTCAACGCCGAATTCAAGGTCGGCATCAATGCCTATCTCGCTTCCACGCCCGCCAAGGTCCGCGTCCGAAACCTGGCGCAGCTGATCGAGTTCAATCGCCAGACGCCGACGGAGCTGGCGGTGTTCGGTCAGGATATATTCGAGAAGTCGAACGCGATGCCGCCGCTGAACGATTCGGTCTATGTATCGGCGCGGGCGGATTCCAAACGCATCGCCGGCATCGAAGGCATCCTGCGCATGCTCGCCGAGCATCAGCTCGACCTCATCGTCGCACCGAGCACGGGCGTCGCCTGGCGTATCGACATGGTGAACGGCAGCCGTTTCCCCGGCTCTTTCACTTCCATGCCTGCCGTCGCGGGCTTTCCGCATCTGACGGTACCCATGGGCGAGTTGCAGGGATTGCCGCTGGGCCTCTCGTTCATCGGCGCGCCGTGGTCGGAAGATTTGCTGCTCGCCGCCGGCTTCGCGTTCGAACAGCGCGCTCAGGCGCGCTTCGCGCCCAAGTTCATTCCTTCGCTGGAGGCCACGGAGAAGGCATTCGAGCCCGTCGTTCGCTGAAGCGTCATGAGCGCCAGTGCCTCCGTCAGCGTCATCGTCCCGAGTTATAACTGCGGCCGCTTCATCGCCGAAGCCATCGATTCGATTCTCGGGCAGACTCTGCGGCCCGAGCAGATCGTCATCGTCGACGACGGCTCCACCGACGACACCGAACAGGTGGTGCGTCGGTATAGCGATCCGTGCATCGAATACATCAAACAAAAGAACGCCGGCGTCGGCAGCGCACGTAACACTGGATTGAACGCGGCTCGCGGCGAGTTCGTTACTTTTCTAGATGCCGACGACCGCTGGCGATCGACCTTTGTCGAGCGCATGCACGGCTTCCTGGCCGAAGATCCCACTGTTGCCTGCGGGTTCGCCAACTTCGTGCGCTTCCAGCACGCGACCGGCGCAGTGACGAGCGATCAGTTCCAGTACTACCCGGAGCTGCGCCGGCCCGTGCTGCTGCGGGACCTGCCCAATGCTCACGGACGCATTCCCAAGGAAATGGCCTTTCGCGCGCTGGTGGCGTGCAGTGAGATTCCCGCCTATATCCAGGTGATGATGTTTCGTCGCAGCTCGATCGAATCGATCCGTTTCGAGCCCGATCGGGTGCCGGGCCAGGACACTCACTTCGCGCTCAGGAGCTTCATGCAAGGCGGCGTGATATTCACCGACGAAGTGCTCGCCGAAGTCCGTCGTCACGATACCCATGCCACGCGCGATCACGAGGCAATGGCAGTTCACGAGCTCGACGGCCTCGAAGCACTCGCGCCGCATGTGACTCGCGATGTCGATATCGCGGCCTATCGCGATCGGCTGGTGAAAGCTCACATCGACGCGGCTTTGTATCAAACGCGCTCAGGCGGGGTACGGGCTGGACTACAGCGTTATCGCGACGGGCTGCGAATTCCCGGCTCACGCCTGCGTAAGATCAAAGGCTC
>JBEVKA010000355.1:0-4156 GCA_040509855.1 Steroidobacter sp. | reverse complement strand
GCCTCGCTGAGCCCCCGCGACGACGATCACTTGATCCGGATCGCAACTGGTGCCGCGAGAGCGCATCTGCTCCGCGATCGCCTCACGCAGTCTGCGAAGACCGGCCAGGCGCGAATAGTCCAAGCGCGTGGGTGACAACGAACGCACACACTGTCGCGCGATCTGCGACCACAGTTTCACAGGAAACAAATCGACGGCGGGCGTTCCGACTCGAAATGGACGCGGCGGCAGTGGCGTGCGGCGATCGATCGAGCGCGCCTGAGCCAGCGAATGGCCACGAGCCGAGAGCAACGGATGTTTCACAGCGCCCGACGCGGACACGACACGAAGATCGGGCCGTCGGTCGGGCAGCTCCCTGGCGATATAAATGCCCGAGCCCGGTTTGGGAACCAGATAGCCTTCCGCTTTGAGCCGCTCGAATGCCAGCAGGACGGTGGTGCGAGAGACGCCGAGATCCGCAGCGAGCGCGCGAGTGGAAGGCAGCCGGCTGTCCGCGTGAATGAGACCTTCGACGATGGATCTGCGAATACAGAAATAAATCTGATCCTGCAGCGTCTGGCCACTGGCGGGCTCGATGCGAATCGGCAGTGTGACCGTCTTGACCATGGCTCGCCATCCTTGAGCATCATCTGGAGCGCCCGGACGCGCCGGCTCGACCATTGAGCCAGCGCGTCGGTCATCTTGAACTCCTCACCAGCGCAGCGAAAGAGCGATCGCGCGCGCCATCGCTTCGTGCCCCGCGTCGCCGGGATGCAAGCCATCGCCCGAGTCATACGCCGGCAACAGCCGCGTCGGATCGCTTGGATCACGCAACGCCAGGTCGTAGTCGACCACGCCGTCCAGTTCCCGAGTGGTGCGCACCCAATGATTGACGGTGAGTCGTTTGGCCTCGTTCTCGGGCGTGTGCACGTTCGGGAATGGCGTGCTCGAATTCGGCGTGATAGTGGCGCCGTACACTCGCAGGCCGCGAAGTTTCGCGCGACGAATCAACTGCCGCAGACCGGCGATGATCTGATCGGCGCTGACGATTTCATCGGGAATGCCGAAGGCAGTGGGATAGATGATATCGACGTATCCCAGCTCCAGCACCACTTGCGTGACGCCAGTCGCGTTCAGCACGTCACGTTCGAAGCGCGACAGACCGCTCGGTCCACAGAAGTCACGCAGCAGCCGGCCGCATCCAGTCCCCTGATTCAACACCGCCAGTCGTCCCGGACCCGATGGCGGATTGAACCAGCGCGACAGGACATCGTTCACGCGGCGGTTCGCATCCAGCGTTGTCGTCGATCCCTCGCTGATGGAATCGCCGATGATCGCCAGCGCACTCACCCTTCGCTGCGGCAACACCTCGACAAACGTCAGCCAATAGCGTGACACCGACGAGTCCTGCGTTGGGAAGTCGGTTGCGTCACTGAAGTCCCCCGGCGCGGAAATATAGGCAGTGGCATTGGCGTTCTCGTGATACGTGGCGAAGCCCGTGTTCTGCGGCACGTACAGGCTGACCGTGAGATTGCTGTTGGAAGGCGCGTTCATGTTCACCGGATCGCTCAGCACGACTGCGCCTTCTGGAATGACCACGGAAGGCTGACCTCGAAAGGTCAACGCCCGATTCGACGCGGGCACGATGGACGAGCCCGTGGACTGCAGGGCGATGTTCGCTGAACCGACGATCAGCGCGCCGACGCCGTATTCGTTCGACAGCTTCACACGCATTCGCGTGCCGCCGACGCTGATGTGAACCACCTGCCGCACTGTCTGGTTGTCGAACGAGCGCGAACCGCTGAACGCTGAGCCGTGTGCCATCGGCGCGACACTCCAGCTCGCCACCCAGCGCGGCGCGCTGGATTCGGTCGTCAGATCATTTGTTTGCGCTCCGGCGGTGGAGAGACTCGTAGCCGCAACGACGATGCTGGCGGCTGCTGCGAACAGATAGCGGCGCGACACCGCTGCAAATATCTTCATGTCACATGCTCCTGCGTTGACTTTTCCCTGACTGTCGGCGCGGGGGAGTCTGCATAGGAGACGGCATCCACGGGTAGCGCCACTTCGACGCCACCGGATACAACCAGTTGGCCGATTAGTACTTGTCCGAGAAATTGATTTGCAGTATGACTAGGGCTGTCATCGCATGAATTCTTAGATTTCTATCAAGGAAAGGGGGATCCCATGGTTGGGTTTTTCAAGCACGCCATGCGTATCGGCATGGCAGTTTTGTTGTTACACACATTGTCATCAGGGGCCGCGTTGGCTCAGACACTGCCGCCGGCGTCACAAGTCGCGGCACAGATGCAGCTCGGCTGGAATGTCGGCAACTCTCTCGAAGCCGTCGGCGGCGAAACGGCGTGGGGCAATCCGCTCATCACTCAACAGCTCATCAACTCGGTACGGGCCGCGGGCTTCAACGCGATTCGCATTCCCGCGTCGTGGGACCTGCACGCCGATCAAGGCACGCTGACCATCGATCCGGTGTGGATGGCGCGAGTGAAGGAAGTCGTCGACTACGCGTACGGGCAGGGCATGTACGTGATCCTGAACATTCACTGGGACGGCGGCTGGCTCGAAGAGCATCCGCTGTATTCGTATCAACAGGCGGTGAATCAGAAACAGCGCGCTTACTGGACGCAGATCGCGACCACATTCCGAGGCTATAACGAGCGGCTGCTGTTCGCCGGAACCAACGAAGTTCACGCCGATTACAGCACGCCGACGACCGAGCACATCACCGTGCAACAGTCGTATCTGCAGACTTTTGTCGACGCCGTGCGTGCTACCGGTGGCAACAACTCGTCGCGAACGCTGGTGGTGCAGACCTATAACACCAACATCTGGCACGGCCTGGATTTTTTCTATCTGCCGTCGGACACCATCGCCAATCGCCTGATGGTTGAAGTTCATCACTACGATCCCTACGACTACACGCTGAATCCCAGCGGCAGTTGTTTGTATTGGGGCTCGCCGTATCCGAGCCAGGGCTCGTGCACGTGGGCGCAGGAGGCTTATCACGATGACCTGTTCGCGCGCGTCAAGGCAGAGTGGGTCGACCAAGGCGTGCCGGTGATGATCGGCGAGTATGGCGTGGCCACGCGTCCGAATTTGAACCTGCCGTCGCGCGAGTACTATCTCGAATACGTGAATCGTGCGGCCGCGGCGAATGGCATCAAGACGTTCTACTGGGACAACGGCGTGCTGCCGAGTCAGACCAATGGCTTCGCGCTGTTCAACCGAAGCACGGGCGCGATAGTCGATCAAGGCGCGGTGAATGCCATCAAGCGTGGCGCAGGTGTCACCAGTCCTAATCTGTTCGCGCTCACGGTGACGAAGGCGGGGACGGGCACCGGCACGGTGACGTCATCGCCATCGGGCATCAATTGCGGCAGCGCCTGTAGCTCGAGCTACTCCAGCGGTACGTCTGTAACACTCACCGCTGCTTCAGCGAGTGGTTCGACATTCACCGGCTGGAGCGGTGCCTGCAGTGGCACGTCGACCTGCACGGTGTCGATGACTGCCGCGCGCTCAGTAACCGCGACATTCGGCGGTTCGACCACAACATATGCACTCAGCCTCACAAAAGCAGGGACCGGCAGCGGCACGGTGACGTCGTCGCCATCCGGCATCAACTGTGGCAGCACATGCAGTGCGAGTTATGCGAGTGGCACATCGGTGACGCTGACCGCCACCGCAGCGAGTGGCTCGACGTTTGCTGGCTGGAGTGGTGCATGCAGTGGAACGTCGACGTGCTCTGTGTCGATGACGGCTGCACGCGCGGTGACTGCAACATTCAACACCAGCAGCAGCGGAACGACCTGCTCGAATCCAGTGACGTTCTCGGGCAACACCGGCAATTTCAACACCACCGGCGCGGTTTGTTATCGAACCAACGCGACCGTCAATGGTTGGGGTTGTTATAACTTCGACGGGCGCACTGCCACCGTTGGCGGTCAAGTGCGAACCTGCGCGCAGATGCCGTTGACGCGATCGTCCGATGGCTACTATTACTTCTCGGTGTCCGGCGGCACGTATCCGTGGGCTGGATTGTTTACCTGGTGAGTTCAAGCACCGGAGAGCTCAGGCCTAAGCTCTCCGGTTGGCCGGTGTTTCGCAGGTTTGATCGAACGCCGAGCAGCGCTCCAGTTCGAAGGGGCGGACTTCATACGTC
>JBEVKA010000354.1:0-7907 GCA_040509855.1 Steroidobacter sp. | reverse complement strand
CCATTCTGGCGATCGTGCTGTCCGTTGGTCTGGTGGTCGACGACGCCATCGTCGTGGTCGAGAACGTCGAGCGACACGTGCGGGAAGGTAAGTCGCGTATCGACGCCGCGTTGGCCAGCGCTCGCGAGCTGGGCGGACCGATCATCGCGATGACCATCACGCTGGCGACGGTGTACGCGCCGATCGCTTTCCAGGGTGGCCTCACGGGTTCGTTGTTCCTCGAGTTCGCGATTACGCTCGCGGCCGCAGTGGTCGTGTCTGGCATAGTCGCGCTGACATTGTCGCCGGTGATGAGCTCGCGCTTCGTGCACGAGCATGGTCACGAGACCAAGCTCACGACGCTGGTCAATCGTGGCTTCGGCGCTGTCAGTCGCACGTACGAGAAGTTGCTTGATGGTGCGCTGGGGATTCGCTGGGGCATCGTCGCTGTCGCTGCGCTCGTCACCTTCGCGGCGTGGCCCTTGTATATGTACTCTCGCCAGGAGCTGGCGCCGGTCGAGGATCAAAGTCACATCAGCATGTTCTTCGAGGCGTCGCCCGATTCCTCGCTGGTCGCCACCGATCGCGATTCGCAGCAGGTGGTGGACAAGTTGAAGGCGTTTCCGGAAGCCGATTTCGTGTGGTCATTGACCGCGAACTGGGGTGGCTTCGGCGGCATGGTGGCCAAGAATTGGAAGGAGCGCGATCGCTCGACCGAGGAAATGTTTGGTGAGGTCTACGGTGCGGTGTCGCAGGTCCCGGGTCTCCGTGTGTACCCGCGTCTCGACCCGCCGCTGCCGACGCCAGGCCAATATGACGTCGAGCTGATCGTGCAGAACGAAGCGTCCATCGAAGAGCTGCTGGCGACGACACAGGCAGTCATCAATGAAGGTTTCGCGAGCGGCAAGTTCCTGTTCGTCGATACCGATCTGAAGATCGATCTGCCACAGGCTCGCGTCGTGCTCGATCGCGAACGGCTCGCGGACCTTGGGCTCGATCTCGCGACGGTTGGTCAGGAGCTGGGCACGTTGCTCGGCGGCGCGTACGTGAATCGCTTCAACTATTTCGATCGCAGCTACAAGGTGATTCCGCAGATCGGCGACAAGGATCGTGCGACGCTGGATCCGTTGCTGGATTTGAAGATCAAGACGCCGGATGGCGCGCTGGTGCCGGTGTCCACGTTCATGCACATCGAATCGGACACGGGCCCACGCACGTTGAATCGATTCGCTCAGCGTAATGCCGCGCGCATCTTCGGTGGCGTGAAGCCGGGTGTGACCAAGGAAGAAGGGCTGCAGGTGCTAGAAGATGCGGCCAGGAAGGCCGGCGGCAAGAATGTGCTGATCGATTACGCCGGTGAGTCGCGGCAGATTCGTCATGAAGGCGCGGCGCTGACGACGACGCTCGGCTTCGCGCTCGTCTTGATTTATCTCGTGCTCGCCGCGCAGTTCCAAAGTTTCCGCGATCCGTTGATCGTGTTGCTGGGCTCGGTGCCGCTGGCGATTTCAGGCGCGCTGGTGTTCACGTTCCTCGATTGGACCACGATCAATATCTATTCGCAGGTGGGTTTGATTACGCTGGTGGGCTTGATCGCCAAGAACGGCATTTTGATCGTGGAGTTCGCCAACACGTTGCAGGAGCGTGGCATGGAGAAAGTCGCGGCGCTCCGTGAGGCTTCGCTGACTCGGTTGCGGCCGGTGTTGATGACGTCCGCGGCGACGGTGTTCGGTCACTTCCCGCTGGTGCTGGTGTCAGGCCCGGGTGCTGAGGCTCGCAACAGCATCGGTATCGTGCTGGTGACTGGAATGATCGTCGGCACGCTGTTCACACTGTTCGTGGTGCCGGTGTTCTACACGCTGATCGCCGCGGATCATCGCGCATCGAGCGAGAGTGGCGAGAGCGTCGGGCACACGCCCGTTGCGATACCGGTGACGCAGCCGGCGTGATGCTCTGATCGTTTGGCGGCTCAAATCACCATGAGACGCCGATCGAAGAACGCGGCAGCTTTTCCATGGGCTGCCGCGTTTTTTTTAAGTCGCTGCCACCGGCGGCGTGAGTTCGCCTTCGAGGAATTCGATCACGGCGGCGTTGAAGTCGTCGGCGCGCTCGATGTTGGTCAGGTGCGCGGCGTCCAGCATCACCAATTTTGATTCGGGCACCGAGCTTGCGATCTGTTGCGCCATGGCCGGTGTCGTGCCGGCGTCCTTGGTGCCGCCGATGACGAGTGTTTTGGCGGTGATGTTTCGGATCGACTCGCGCTGATCCATATCGCGAATCGCCGCACAACAGGCGGCATATCCGGCGGGCGAGGTCTCACGTAACAGCGTGCGCACTTTGTCGACCTTCGCCGGTTGCGTTTGGTGAAAGTCAGGTGTGAACCAGCGGCCCAGAGTGCCCTCGACCAATGGTTCGAGTCCTTGTGTGCGCGCGGTTTGAATTCGCTGGTCCCAGTTCTCGCGCGGTGGCATATACGGTGTCGTATTGCTCAGCACGGTCTTGAGCGCTCGATCAGGCGAATATGCGGCGATATGCATGGCGATCATGCCGCCGAGTGAAATCCCGCACAGGTGCGCACGAGCGATGCCGCAGGCTTCGAGCACCGCGAGTGCGTCGGTCGCCAGTAACTCGATGGTCGCTTCCTGCTGCTCGCCGATTGTAGATTTGCCATGGCCTCGCGCGTCGAAGCGGATCAACTCATAGCGCTCGCTGAGCGCGTCCAGCTGTCCGTCCCATACTTCGAGCGCCACGCCGAGTGGGTTCAATAGCAACAGCGCCGGCGCCCCCGGCCGCGGCGTGTGCTCGACGCGCAGCTGACAATCCCCGGAAGTGACCAGCTTCATTCCCCCGCCCTCGGTGGCTCGATACGCCCGTATCGTACAACCGCGGCGGCAAAGAAAAAGCCCCGCTTTGAAATCGTCTAACTCGATGTGGCGGAGCGCTTCGCCAGCTTGCGTCCGATCCAGGCCCAGAACGCTCGCACCAGGAACAAGCCGGGCAGCACGATGACCAGCCACGGCAGCAGCACGGCGATGAACTCGATCACTTGACCCACGGCTTCCCGGAAGTTGCTGCCGAAGAACTTCAGCGCATCCTTGATCGGGCTGCGCCGGGCTGCGTAGTCGGATTGAGGCGGCGACAGGTGAATGGTCAGCACGTTCGTATCGACGCGACGGCGCAGCTGCGCTTGTTCGGCGCCGAGCGAATCGATCTCGGTCTGCGCCGTCGCCAGCTCTTTGGACACGGCGATCAATTGCTCCACCTTGATGTCCTTGCTCTTCATGAACTCGGCGAGACGATCGCGATGAGTCGTCAGCAATGCCAGCCGGCGCTGCGTGTCCGCGATGGGTTGCGCGAGATCCTCGGCTCGCGTGGAGCGCGATGTGAGTTTTCCACCCTGGCTCGCTGTTTCGATCGTCGGGTCGACGCCTTGGGGCGCGATGCGCATACGGATCGTGCCGCTGAAAACATCCTCCTGGCCGTTCAATGTCACTTCCAGCACGGTGCACTCGGCGGGCTGGTTGGACGTGCATGCGGATTCGATTTCGCGCAGGCGTGTCGGCACGACATCGCGGTTCAGCTCGATCCAGACGGTGTGTTCGTACGCGAGTGTGTCCGAGCGGGTTTGAGCTGAACTGCCGCCGCCGGCCTGCGCTGCCATCATCTCGGCAGGAGCGGCTGCTATGATTCTCCGCGACGTTTGTTCCCCGCAGCCTGCCAGCAAAGTCAGTGCCACCAGGAACAGCCTGCGCATTGCCGCTGGCGAGGGCTCAGAAATATTTGCTGATCGCATTGGTGGTCCCCAGGGGTGCGTCATCTTGTGGTGGCGTTCGAGTGTGCGATGTTGACAGCTGTCCAGCGGATTCGGCAATCGCCACGTAGCGTAGCGGCCCACCCGGCACGACGGCATCGAATGGATAGCAGGTGAGCAATGTCAGCGTCGGCCGCTCCGCTTCGATGACGATGCGATCGTGGCGTGAATCGAGCACTCGCGTTTCGATCAATCGGTAGCGATGTTCTCGTCCATCCGTGGTCTGCAACAGGATTTCCTGGCCTCGCGTCGCGTGCTCCAGGAAACGAAAGTGAGTATCGCGATGGGCAGCGATGATGGTGTTGCCGGCCGTGCCGGGGCGGGCGCTGCCGTTCCAGTAGCCGGGGCCGAACGCCAGGCTGCGGCCGGAGGCGTCCGCGAGCACATACAAATCGACGTCGGCCTCCGGAATTCTCAGGCGTGCGATCGGCCACGTATCCGCCCAGGGCCAGGGCCGAACCTCACGTCGACCGGCGAGTGTTTGCTCCCACGATGACTCGATCAATCGCTGCGCAAGCCACGCCTTGGCGTGAATGTAGAGTCCCGACCCGAGCTGCCACAGACCGATCGCCGCCAATAGCGTGACGATCGTGATACGTACCGAGCGACTCATGCGTGCTTGCGCCGCGAGCTGACGAAGACAAGTGCCGCCGCGAGCAGCGAGAGCACACCGATCAGCAACTGAAGTTCTGCCGGCGTCGCGGTGGTCGGCATGCCGGACGCTTCCCAATTCTGTCCGTGCGGCTTGGTGTTCTCGACGCGAGTGTTGCGCAGTGACTCTCCGGATGCGCGCGCGGGCGTTTTATCGATCGCGACCAGGCTGGTGTACTTGGAGATCACCTGATATTCGAGCGCCAGTGGCAGCACCTGCGTGCGAATGACGTCATCCGCAACGCCTTGCGCCTGCTGATTCACGATATCTTCGATGCGATTTCTCGCCCACAGCGTGGCGACGCCGGTTCTCGATTCCGCGCTGTGGAGAGAGATCTGTCGTCCCCACACGCGCGTCGAGCGGCCAGTGATGTTGAGCATCCCGCGTGCTTTCGCCGGCAGCCGCGCGGTGATGACGAGCGGCTCGTCGGCATAAAGATCGCCAACGCTTGCCGGCGCATATTCGGGCGTGACCCCGTCGGGCCAATACAGTTCGATGTCGGTGAGAGCGGGTGACGTCAGCTTGTGTAATAGCTCGCCCATGCGCTGTTCCACTTCGCTGGTCTGGCCGATGAACGTGAATGTGCCGCGACCCATCTGCGCCGCCGTGCGCATGAAATATCCATTGGGAGCCGAGCCGATGCCGACCGTGAACAGTCGTGCATCACCCAATCCCTGGCGAATCGCAGCCATCAGTTCGGATTCGTTGCTGACGGCGCCATCGGTGATGAACAGGATCTGCTGCAAATGTTCCGGACTGCGTGGCATGGCGAACGCAGCCGAGAGCGCCGGTAACATTTCCGTGCCGCCTCGGGCTTCCAATCCCATCACGTAGCGTCTCGCTGTGGCGATGTGATCGGCGCTGGCGGCGACTGGAGTATCGAACAGAGTGTCATGCGTGGAGTTGAACTGGATCAGATTGAAGCGATCGGTGGGCAGCAGCGTTTTCAGGCCGGTCAGCAGCGCTTCGCGCGCCTGTTCGATCGAGGAGCCGGACATGGAGCCGGAAGTATCGATGATGAAAATGACTTCCCGGCTGGTGCGCAGTACGCCGCGTTCCTGCGGCGGCATGAACATCAACAACACATGCTCACCCGAATCGGTGGACTCGCGGAACAGCACGGCTGCGGGTTGGTCGCGCACGACGGGTGTCCACGAGAGTTCGAAGTCGCGATCGGGCGCGACGCTGGCGTCGGCCAGTTCCACGCGATAGTTCTTGCCCGCGTTGTCGATCTTGATCTTGTGATAGGCGCTGGTGATGTATTCGACCGGAACGCCGGCATCGATATCGATAGTGAAGCGAACGCTCTGGCGCGAAGCATTGGCATGCGCGAGTTGCGGCTGCAGATCGCCCAGCGTCGCGGTGTCATGCGGACCCTGCGACTCGTTCAACAGCGCGACCGGCGTTTCGTCAGTGGCGAACGACGCCGCATCCATCGACACTCCAGGCACATAGCGCGGGGTGATCGCCAGCGGGAATCGCAGGCGGTAGCGACCGCCTTGCTGATCGACGATCTGCAGATAGGAAAGCGTGATCTTGATCGTCTCGTGCGGGCCGATGTTGGCTACCGCGGTACGAAACAGATTGGGCCGCTGCTGATGCACGACGCTGGCGCGCTGCCCGTTCTCGCGAGCTTGCACGTAGAGCTGCTGTGCTTGGGCCTTTTCGCGAATCTCGCCGACGATCACTCGCTCGCCGACTTGCATGTGCAGCTGGTTGACTGCCGAATTCTCCGGCAGCGGGAAGGCGTAGATGCCTTCGATCCATTGATCGCCAGGATTCTGGAATTCCTGGGTCACGCGCACGCGCGCGATGATCCCGCTCACTTCCATGTCGATATCGGAATGAACTCGCGGCGCGGGTACGTCGCCGGTGTCTGAGCGGAACAGCAGCGTGCCGGTGCGCGGCTCGTATTCCTGGGCCGCGGACGGTCTGGCGAAGAATGCAAGCGCCAGCAGCGGAATCCACCACAACTGCGTTACGAACATCAACCGTCTGGCATCTCTCGCTGCGCGCATGTCCCCATCTCCGATGTCGAGCCCGGTGCACAGTTCAACGCGACCGGGCGGCGCGAGCGGGGCGAGTCAGGGCGAGGTCGTGATGCTTGGTGGCGAATTGTGGCAAGCGTGCAAACGTAAAATGAATCTGCTATCTAGAGCCGCGAATCCGCGGAGTCGGATTCGTTTCCAACCGTTTGCAAATCACGTTAGGGAGAACCATGAAAAGGACACTATTGCTTCTCAGCGGCTTGTTGTTATCCGCGTTCGTTTCCGGCCCCGCTTTCGCGGAGCAGGTGCGCGTGCGGTTGACTGCTCGCGTCAGTGAGGTCATCGATTCCGGCAGTACCCTTGCAGGTAAGGTCATCGTCGGTCAGCGCGTCAATGGCTTGTATGTTTACAACACAAACACGCCGAACAAGGCTCAGAATCCGGCTTCGTTCGGCGACTATCGTCCGTATGCGAACGAGGCGCGGGTGCGTTTTGCGATAGGCTCGCTGGTGTTCGAGAGCATGCAGCCGACGCAGGGCATCGAGATCTACGTCAATCCCCAGACCTTCGGTCAGGGACAATTCACCATCGTCAGCACCGAGAACAAGCCGTTGGCGAACGGCCCACAGGTCCAGCAGATTTTCATGGTCATCAGCGGCCACGGCAATCTGACTCCGACGGTGGCGTTGCCCAAGGTGGCGCCCGACTTCCAGAACTACTGGACGCGGGAAGTAACGATTACCGGTGCCTCATCCGGAGGGCAGTACACCATCCGCGCGCAGCTCGAAGCTTCGGAGCTGCTCACCCCGGACGCGATCACCGTCTCGCCTGCGTCCGGCACGTTCGCGCCGAACCAGCGCTTCGATGCAGCTATGATCCTACCTCGCAATAGCGTCGTCGCGACCGCGCGTGCGACTGTGAACGGCATTGAGCTGTGGCCGTTGAGCTACCCCGGGCCATGCCTACTGCAGCCGCAAGCAGGCTCCACGGGTAAGCCTTCACTATGGTGTCCGTCCGCCGAGTCCGTGATGACGATCATGCCGGGCGCGCCGATCGTGTGGAACGTGGAGTTGACCGACGGTACCGTCTACACCGAAACGGTAACCTGGGAACGGGCGCCGTAATACGCCCGTGGTCACACGTGCCTCTCGCGAGGCACGTGTGAACTTCGCGAAAGCACGAGATAATGCGTCGCTCGCGCAGAGCTGAACCAAACTCAAGATGGAGCGACGATGATTCTTGGCGTGTTGCTGTTGATGGTGGCGATTGCCACTGTGCTGATTCGATTTGGCTTCAAACGCACCAGTCGTGTGCTGTATGTGCTCGCGGCTCTCGCGTTCCTGTTCGCGGGCACGGGCATTCCAGCGAACATTCTGCTCGGCCGGCTGCAGAACGAGCTGCCGGTGCGCACCGAGGCGTGGGGCGATCACAATGTCATCATCCTGCTCGGCGCCGGATCGGAAATGACCGATCAAGGGCC
>JBEVKA010000353.1:0-11232 GCA_040509855.1 Steroidobacter sp. | reverse complement strand
TGCGAGAGCCCGCCGAGCCGGCATTGCTACCGAAGTACACGCCCGCGCAACTGGCGATGGGTTGGATCAAACGTTTGCTCGAGCCCGGCATGCTGGGTTTCGCAGCCATTATTTTTCTGTATCGCTGGGGCGATCAGATGGTGGCGACGCTGCTCGGCCCGTTCCTGATCGACCAGGGATTGGACAAGGAAGCGATCGCACTGATGAAAGGCACAGTGGGTTCGGCGACCAGTTTGTTGGGCGCATTGCTCGGCGGCTGGCTGGCGTTCAGCACCGGTCGCCGCACGGCAGTGCTGGTCAGTGGCGTCGCGCAAGCTGCCTCATATACGTCGTACATCGTCGCGGCACTGGGTACTGGTGGCGTGCCTCTGTTGTGGGTCGCGACGATTTTCGAAGGCATCATCGGCACGATGGCGACGGTGGCGCTGTTCACCTTGATGATGGACGCATCCGATCCCGAGCACGCCGGCACCGACTACACGCTGTTCGCGAGCCTGGTCGTGGTCACGGGGGCGATAGGAAATTTCACCGGCGGAGTGCTGGCCGATGCGACCGGCTATGCGACTACGTTCAGTGCGGGCACCGTAGTCGCGCTGCTCGGTACGCTGGCGGTCGTCGGGATTCTGGATCGCAAGCCGATGCCGGAACGCGTCGGCCTGGTTTGGCGCAAGACTAGCTCGCCAGCTCAATCGTAAAGGTCGAGCCTTCACCCATCTTGCTCTGCGCCCACACGCGACCGCCCAATCGTTCGATGGCCTTGCGCACCAGCGCGAGACCGATGCCCGTGCCTGGATATTGATCGTCGCGATGCAGGCGCTGGAACAGTTTGAAAATGTGATCGTGATATTGCATGTCGAAGCCGATGCCGTTGTCGGTGACCGACAGCAGCACGATGCCATCCTTGCGACGACAGACGATCGCGATGCGCGGCTGCGAAGCGTCGCGCGTGTATTTCAATGCATTCCCGACCAGGTTACGCAACGCCAACGCCAGGCCGCTGGAATCCACGCGTAACGTCATCGGCTCGACGACCACCGACATCGCGACGCCCCGTCGCTGGATTTCTTCCTGATAGGGCGTGAGCACCTGGTCCACCAGGTTGGGCAGGCTCACGACGCTCGACTGCAGGCCGCGACGATCGATGTGCGAATACGCCAGCAGGTCGTCGATGAGCGTCGCCATCTTGAGCGAGCCATTGCGAATGCGGCCCAGATGTTCGCGCGCGCGATCGGTCAGCTGGCCCTGCATTTCGTCTTCGAACAAATGCGCGAAGCTGTTGATCGCACGCAGCGGCGCTTTGAGGTCGTGCGCGACGGCGTATGAGAATCCTTCGAGCTCGTCGTACGCGCGTTTCAATTCAGTGGTGCGATCGCCGACGCGCTGTTCCAGCTCGGACGTCAGGTCGCGATAGCGCGCCTCGCTCAAGCGCAGCTCGACGTTGGCGTCCTGCAGCTGTTGATTGGTGACGACCAGCTCGTCGGTCAGCAATTGCGCTTCGCTTTGAATGTAAGCCTCGCGCGCGCCGAGAATGATCGCGAACAAAATGAACAAGGCGGCCACGGACCACGCGACGCGCGGCGTGAGCATGGCAGTGCTGCTCATCGCGACCACGACCATGATGATGATGAGCATCGCCGGCACGATCGCCTCCAGCAATCGCTCGCGTGCCTGCATCTTGTCCGTCAGGTCGCCCTGCTCGTGCCCGGTGAGCCACACCTGTTCGTACGCGCCGCACGCCACCATGCCGAACATCGCCAGCCAGCAGACATTCACCAGGTCGCTCGCGTCGTAGTGACCCGTCAGTATCGAATGCGCATAGATGAGATTGGCCGCCGCATAGATGCCGGTGGCGAACACGATCCACAGCATCGGCGTCCAGGACGCGCCCCAGCGAAAGGTCCACAGCGCGCTCAACATCGCCAGGAATGTGCAGGCCACCAGCAACGTGTGCGCCACGCCCAGCCACAGGAACGCCGGCGTCACGCCCGGATTCTGTAACGCGGGCTCCAGCATGCCGAGCACCACCGTCACCGCCAGGCAGCAAGTAATCAGGCCCAGGTTGCCGACATGCTTGAGAGTAAAGGCCGAGCGATTACGGGCTTCGGGCAACTGGAACACGCCCGCGATCATCAGCACCGCGAAGCCCGTGTAAAAAATCTGGTTGAGGCTCGGGAACGGCTGTTCCACCTTCAGGGCCAGCTGCACATAGTTCCAGTGCAGCTGTCCTACGCACCAGCTGGCGCAGGCGATGCTGATGAGCAGCCAGGCGCGGCGACGCGATGGCTCTACCTGGCGGGCGGCGCGGAAGCAAAAAAAAGCGGCGGCGGCGGACGCGATGGTCCAGGCGAAATCGTTGATCCACACCGCGAGCTCGTGGTTGGCGGCATAGATGGCAACACCATACCCGAGCATGCACGCGAGCCAGCCATATCCGAGCGCCCAGCGCGAATGCGCTGTTTCCATCGTCGTGCTGATCCCCGCTGTCGCTGCCATCGCCGTAGTATGCCTGCAGTATGAACGGCATGGGCAACAGCCGCGCGCGTATCAGACATTCCCCGATGAGGCATCAACCAGGCCCCATTCAACTGAGCTTGACGCGTTCCTCGCCGCAGCGCTGACACCGTTCGGTGCTCACCAGCCGGCCCTGTTTCACATCGAAACGACGTCCGGCCAGCAACTCCCATTTGTGAAAGCCCGAAGTACACAGCGTCTTGCCGTCGGCGCGCTTCTGCTTGGCTTTTTTCAGATTGATGACATTGGACATGAGGCGATGCTGACGCTGGTCAGTGGGTCATTGCATACACGACCACATTCACGCCGACCATGTACGAACGGGTGGAGAACGTTTCGAAGTACCAGTCGCCGTACGCTTCGCGTTCCCAGCCGTCGCCCACGTCGGTGTTGTGGGTAGCGAGCACCATGATACGACCGTCGTCGTCCAGCCACGCGCGCATCTGCGGTTCGTCAAGCGAGCCCGCCGGGAATTTGTGCGCGCCGGCCGATTCGGCGGTGCTGCCGCCGGGGCTCGCGAACGGCAGTGCCGGGATCTGCGGCATCTCGTTCATATCGAACACGGTGTGAAAGATGGGATGCTCGGGCGTGAGCACGCGCCATTCGCGAGTGGGCAGCACGGTGCGCATCACGTTCGCGAATTGCTGCCACTCGGCGTCGCCCCAGAAATCGTCGACCCACACGAAGCCGCCGTTGGCGAGATAGCGCTCGAAGGCCGCGCGTTCTTCTTCGGTGATGACCATGTAGCCCGGGTCGGACATGTACAGCATCGGGAAATCGCCGAGGTCGGGCGCGGTCAGCAGGCGGCTCGCGGCCTTCGGCGATACTTTGATGCGCGTGATCTTGGACAAACGATGGCTGAAATTGTCGTCGCCTTCCGGGAAGTCGGTTTCCCATCGGGCCCACACGCGTCCGTCGTAGGCGTAATACGCTTCTCCCATGCCGCCTTCGCTGTCATAGATCGCGCGGACCATGTTCAGCTGTGACAGGTCCGGCCGCACGGAGGAACGGCCGCCGTCACCGGTGATGAGATTGGTGCCCGCAAGCGTCGCCAGCGCTGTGAATACGGCGCCGGCGGCGAATAGGGACCGTGCCAGGGAGTATGTAATCCGGCTGCTCATGAGAAGCGACCCAGCGAATCCTTGCCGATGTCAGCGATTACCTAGCCGTCGATAATATTCAGCCACTGCCTCTCGATAACGCGGCGAGTCCGGCGAAGGCAGTGTCGCGTGCGCCGGCGTGTCACCCTTGGCGCGAGCGGCGGCCTGCAATGCCGTGAGCTCGATCTGATCGATCAGCTTCATCATCACGTCACCCTGCTTCGCCAGCGGATCGCCATTCAAGCGTCGCAGCTGATTTGCCGTGCGACGGAGCGCGTCCAGCTCGGCTTGCGTCAGCTCGCCGCCGGTCATGCGATTGGTGATGTCACGAATGCGTTGGCTGATCGCAGTGGTTTGTTGAGCCAGCGAACCGCGGCCGTCGTTGAAATTGGCCGGGTTTCGATTCGGCGCGATGGGATCCCACGCCGAAAGCCCCTCTTCCGCGCCCGGCCCGCCGGCTCGGCGGGTTTGAGAACGAGAGGTGCCTTCGCTGCCGCCGCCCTGAGATTGCGAGCCGTTGCGTGCCAACTTGGTATCGCCCTGGCCTTCGCCCGGAGAGCTGCCGCCCTGTTCGCTTCCGCCTTGCGAGGAGCCGCCCTGCTCGCTGCCGGCGCTGCCCTTCTCACGACCGCCTGGCGCCTTGCCTGGATTTTGTGAGTTGCCGTCCTCGCCTTCGCCGCTACCTTCCGCGTCGGCGCGAGCGCCGTTTGATTTGCCGCGCTCATCGCGAGCTGCCTGCTCATTCGCTCGTTGAGCGCCCTGCACGGCACGGCGTAGTTCGGCGACTTGCGCGAGCAAATCATCCGTCGTGGCGGAGTTACGTTGCTGCGAACGTTCGCTCGAAGCTTGCACCGCAGCCTCGCGCAAATCCTGCTCCAGCCCTTCCAACGCCTCGGTAATCAATCCCTCGCGAGGAGCAGCATCTCGTGCGCGGCCGTAATAAATCTCGGCGGCGCTGCGGTTCAAACGATACATCACATCCGAACCTTCGATGTCCCGCACGATCTCGCTCAAACGCTGCGTGGTCTTGGGTGTCTTGGAACGATGCTCATGCACGGCATTGCGCATGTCATCCTGCAGCTCGGACAGGTCCGACGCCATGCGCTGCTTGGCTTCGACCAGATCGCGAACGTTGCGTTGATTCATCGCGCCGCGAGCACCCGAGCGGAGCGAGAGTTCGCCGGACGAAATCGCCCGATGCAACTCGTCCTCGATGCCGCGCTGATCTTCGAGCAAATTGCCGGAGCGATCGGCGAACTTCTCCAACGCCTCGTCCAGCTTGGACTCATCGGGCTTGTCCATCTGGCGCAGCGCCTGGCGCAGATTCTTGCTGGCATCTTGCGCCGACTGGGCACTGCCAGAGTCGCCCTTGGAGGAATCATTGGCGGCTCGCATGTTGTCGAGCGCCTGATTCACGGACTTTAGCGCCTGCTCGACTTCGCTGCGTTCCTGCTCACGATCGCTATTGCGACCTTGGCCGCTGGAGCTGGAGCTTTGCTGCCCGCCTTGTTGGCCGCTGCTATTGGCCTGGCGCGATGAATTGCCGGCTTGCTGCTGCTGACGATTCAGCTCGTTGAGCCGACGACGCAGATCCTCGGCCTCGCGACGCAATTGTTCCTGCTGCCAGCGCTGCTCGGGAGTGGCTTGCGCCGCGCGCTGTTGTTGTTGCGCGAGTCGCTCCTGGCGCTCTGCCAGTTCCTTGAGCTTGCGAATCGCATCGCTCAGCTCTTCGCGATTGTTCTGCTGCGACAGTTGCGACTCGCTCTCGTACTGGCTCTTCTCGACATCCATTTCCAGCTCGAACATCTCCTCGAAGTTGCGAGCTGCCTGCGAGCCTTCGCCGCCACCCTCCTGTTGCATGGAGACTTGCACTTCACGGAACGCCGCCTCGGCACGCAGCAACTGTTGTAATGCCTGTTGTTCAGGCGGCACTGCTTCCTGCAATCGAAACGCAGAGAGATGTCCGGCCGCCGGCTCCATCAACCCCGCCGCGCGCTCCAGACTTTCGACGAATGTTTTGACGCGCTCGTCCGAATCCACATCCATGCGGGCACGGGTACGTTGCGCCAGCGTGCGAGCCTGTTGCGACAACGTGCCTTGGAATTCCGACAACATGCGCGCGCTGTCTTCGAGCTGCTGGCGCGTGCGAGTGTTACGTTCGTCGTTACGCTGCAGGTTCCAGGTAGCGAGCAGGATCTCACGCTGACGTTCGGAGATATCGCCCTGCTCATCGGCCATGCCGCCACCGCCGCCGCCACCCGCCATTCCCTGTTTGAAGGTGCGTTCGAACGGCTGCACCTGAACCATGAACAGGTCGGTCTGTACCGTCTGCTTGCGATCGCGCGCGACGGCGTAGTACGAAACCAGGTCGCCCGGCGCGAGCCGGTGTTCCTCGGTAGCCTGTTCGCCGAGCTGCTCCATGCTCAGCAGCGATGCATTCTCACTGCTCCGGGCACCGCCGCCGACCGGCCGCTTCTGCCACGCGCCGCCGTTCACCGAGTAATGCAGCGTCACGTCGCGCAGTTTGAAATCATCTTCGGCCTTGATATGCACCGGCACCTCTTCGATGCTGGTGGCGCGCCAGTCGCGACCCGGCTTGCGAATCTGGATGGTGGGTTTTTCGTCGGCGACGATCTCGATCTTGTACTCGTCGCTGAGCGCCACGAACTCGTCCGCGACGCGCGCACCGATCTGATAGGTGCCGGCATCGGACACCGCGATCGTACCGACGCTCGCGCGACCTTCGCTTTGCAACTCCTGATTCCGGCCATCGACGATGAGCGCGGCCGCATCCAACGGCGCGTCGGCGAATACCTCGACCTTCACATCAGTGCCGACGACGGCGCGAATGTCGCGTGACTCCTCATCCGTGAGCGGATCCAGGCCGGTCCAATCTGGATACGAATAAGTCAGGCGCACTTTTTCGATACGCGGCAAGTCCACGACGCCAATGCTGTGCTCGGGGCTGCGAAAGCCATCGGCGTCGATGTAGTACGCGAGCGGGCCACGCACGGCGTACAGCTTGAAATCGAACTCGCCTTCTTCATTCGCGCGCATGGGCGCGCCTTCCCATTCCTTCTGGTCCGCGAACTTCACGAATACTTGCGCGTTCTCGGCGCGGAATCCTTCGACCGCGGCGCGAATGGAAACATCGCTATTGCGACGAACCGTCGCGTCGCCGGGCATGACCACGATGCGCTTGAGCAGGATCGCCCGGCGCGGCAACTCTGCACCCAGCAACAAATGTCGGCTGCCGAATCCCCAATAGGAAGGACCAAAGCCAAGCAGTGCCACGAGCGCCAGTACCGCGACAGCAGCCAGCGCAGTTCCAAAAATCAGGCGACGCGGCGAAACGATTTCAGCGGGAGGCGTTTTCTCGGCGATGTTCGCAGCGTCGGCCGCGAGCAAATCCGTCAGTGGCGAAGCAATCCCCTGCGCTTCGCGCCGCTTGCTGTCGAGATACGTTTGAATGCGCCCGTGTTCTTCGGGCAAGCGCTGCTCGAACACTTTCGAGCCATCGTCGCGCGACAGTCGGCGTAACGGCAGCCACAACAGCAACACCACAACCGCGCTCAACAACACCACGAGCAGAATGCGAGCGGAGACGGCAATCGACGAGGAGAAGTCTTCGCGATTGAACAACCAGACCGCGGCACACGTCACGAGCAACGTGCCGATGCCGGCCACAGCGGCCGCGCGTATATATATGTCTGTGCGCAGCCGGCGTCGCAAAGCGGCGAGATAACTTTCGAGTCGTTCACGCGAGGTCATTTCGGCACCTCCCGACGAATGGCCAGATGGCGATTCGCCAGCAGTACTTCCGCGACAAACAAGCAGGCCACCAGCCACAACAGCCAGGGCCCCAGAGATCTGGGCGTCGATTCGGCAACCGTCGTCGCGGCCACGGCCGACACTGGCTCCTGCACGCGCAACGCTTGCCAGCGAGCAATGAAGTCCGCCGGCAACGTCGCCAGGTTCGATTCACGCGAGTCCACGTTCACCGCCAGCCAGCGCGCACCTTCGCTGCCGCGAATCTCGTAAAAGCCGGTCTGGTCCGGCAGCAGGCTTTCGATCGTGCTTTGGCCCAGCGCCAACGCCCGTCGGCCCTGCGGATCGAATATCTGCCCGCCGCCATCGTTGGTCAATCCGGTGGCGACGGGCGACCCGACGATGGCGCTGTTCGCCGTCGCACCGGCGTGAGTCAGATAACTCGCGGCGGCGCCAATGAAGTGCACGAACAGCGGATGAATCGCCAGATCGTTCCAGCGCCGGTCCACCGGCACGGTCAGGATCAGCATGTGACCGGTTTCCAAGGTGCGCTCGATCAGCAGCGGCGTACCATCGTCGAGCGCGATCAGCACTTGATCCGCGGGTGTGAGCTGAATGGAACGTTGTCGGAAGAATCGCACCCGATTCCAATCGACCGCCTCGCGCAGCACCGGATGCGTGGTCGCAATCTCCGCGACTTTTCCTGAACGCCCGCGCGTATCGCCGACATCGAGGTCGCCGAGTAATAGATTGTTGTCGTCGAGCGTTTCGCCGAGCGTCACCAAGGCCGCGCCGCCCGCCGTCACATAAGAACGAATGCGTCGCGCGGTGGCGGCGGACAAGGCATTGGGATCGGTGATGACCACCAGCGAATATTTGCCGAGCCCGCTCATGTCCAATGCGCTGGTGGCTCGCTGCTCCACCGTCAGGCGCGGCGCCGACAATGAGCCGATCGCGGCAGCGAAATAGGCTGCGTCATCCGCTTCGGTGTCGCGAGAGATGAGTAACGCGGACGGGTCATCTTGTTCGACCACCGCATAGAAACGATCGTCTTGCGGCAGCTCGTCGGCAGGTTCCAGCACGACTTCGAGTCGATGCGCGCCGGCGCTCAGGTTTACGTCGCTGAACATTACTTTGCTGAATGCACTGGTCGACGCGCCCACCACAATCTCGCCGGTCTGTGCGCTCCCGCCTTCGCCCGCGATGGTTTCCGGCTCGCTGGCGGCGGCCGCGATGGTCACCGTCTTGCGTGCCAGCTCCTTGTCGTCGATGCGCACGATCACCTGGCGCTGCTGAACCTGGTTCACCGAATTGCCGATGTTTATTTCCAGCGAGCGCGTATCGCGATTCGGCAGCCGCGCGTCGGCGATGAATGTATTGCCCGCTGTATCGCCGCCGATATCGTGCGTGACCAATTGGGTTTGGGGCGGCAGCTGCAGATCCGCGAATCGCATCGGCGCGGCGCTACGTTGCATGTCCGAAATCAAATGCAGCGTGACTGGAGGACGTGGCGACCCGAGCCACGAATTCGCCGTGCTCATCGCATACCCGTAATCCAGCCGCTCGATGCCAGGTTGTAACGCCCGAAGCGCGGCGCGGATCGTGCCAGCGTCGGTCGCGGTCGTGTTCGGATTGAGCGGCACGACACGACGCCCAGCCGCGGTCCACAACATCACGCGATCCGATGACGGCAACGAGTCGAGAATTTCTTCCGCCTCGGCCAGCGCTCGAGCCCAGCGATCGCCGTGACGCATCGACAGCGACGTGTCGAGCAGAATGGCATGCAGATGCGCGTTGGCATTCGGCTGCGGCATCATGCGCGACGGCAGCAACGGCCCGGCGAAGGCCAGCGCGAGCACGATCAACAACAGGATTCGCGTAATCAGCAGCAACCAGTAACGCAGCGTACGCTTTGCGGTCCGCTGGGTTTCGCTCGCCTCCAGCAACATGAGCGAGGCGAACTGATGTTGCGTCGGGTTCGCGCGCGCCACACGATGCAACCACAGCGGCAGGCCGATCGCGAGCAGTCCGAGCAAAAATGCCGGCGCGAGAAACATGGTCGTCTACGTCCTGCCTTCCCTGAGCAACAAATAGCGTCGCAGCGCGTGGTCCAGCGGCTCATCGGTGGTGATGAGCATCTGGTGCGCGCCGACATTGGCCGCCGCCCGACGCAACGACTGTAAATGAGCCTCCAGACGCTGCTGATACTCGCCGGCAAGATAGTCCGGCGACACATTGATGGCGCGTTGGGTCTCCACATCTTCGAGCAACACCGACTCGCGCCAGTCCGGCTTCATCTCTTGCGGATCCAGCAGCTGAAAGAACATCAGATCGTGGCCACGATATGCGAGTGGCTGCACCGCGCGACTCATCGCGGCGGGATCGCAGTAGAGATCGGAGATCACTGCGACCAGGCCTCGACGCGAGAGGTGTTCGCCGAAACGATGGAAACACGCTTCGAGATTGGTGCCGTTGCCGGGCGTCACGGCGTCGATGGCGTGAATCATCGCGTTCAGGCTGCCCGCGCGACTGGTGGCCGGACGAAAGGTACGAATGTTCTCGTCGAACACGATCAGTCCGACCGGATCGTGCTGACGTGCCGCCATGTACGCCAGTGCCGCGGCAAGAAATTTTCCATACTGCAGCTTGGTGATGGTGCGCGAGCCGTAACCCATCGACGCGCTCGCATCCAGCAGGATCATCAGCCGTGTGTTGGTCTCGCCTTCGAAGCGTCGGATGTATGTTCGTTCGGTGCGCGCGTAAACGTTCCAGTCGACGAAACGCGGATCGTCGCCCTCGACGTAGGCGCGATATTCCTTGAACTCCTGGCTGAAGCCATGATGCGGCGAGCGATGCAGGCCAGTGAGAAAGCCTTCCACTGCCGTGCGCGCGACCAGCTCCAGGTTGGCCAGACCGGCCAGGGTCTCTGGAGTCAACAGTCGCGTGGCGGCCGCGGCGGTCACAACGCGATCACCTCGCGCAACACTTCGTCGACCGACTTGCCGTCGGACTCGGCTTGATAGTTGGTGAGCACGCGATGCCGGAGCACCGGCAGCGCCAACTGGCGCAGATCGTCATCGGTCACGTGATAACGACCTTCCATCAATGCTCTCGCCTTCGCGGCCAGACACAGGAACTGGGTGGCGCGCACGCTGGCGCCGTAGCGAACATACCGGCGCACGGCTTCGGGAGCGTTTGTTTCTTTCGGCCGCGTGGCGCGCACCAGCTCGACTGCTTTCCGCCGGACTTCGCTGGACAGCGGCACCTGTCGCACCAGCCACTGGAATTTCACGATTTCATCGGCGTTGGTGCACGGCTGCAGCTGTGGACCGGTCATGCGCGAGGTGTTGCGATCGACGACTTCCATCTCGTCTTCCGCCGACAGGTAGTCGAGCAGCACGTTGAACAGGAATCGATCGAGCTGCGCCTCGGGCAACGGATAGGTGCCTTCGAGCTCGATGGGATTCTGGGTGGCGAGCACGAAGAACGGTTCGCCCAGCGCATGCGTCGTGCCGCGCACGGTGACGGAATGTTCCTGCATCGCTTCGAGCAGCGCGGCCTGCGTCTTCGGCGGCGTGCGATTCACTTCGTCGGCGAGCAGCACGTTCGTGAAGATCGGGCCGGGCACGAAGGTCCAGCGGCGATGACCCGTCGTGATGTCCTCCTCGATGATGTCGGTGCCCGTGACATCCGTCGGCATCAGGTCCGGCGTGAACTGGATGCGCTTGAACTTCAGCCCGAGCGCCAGGGCGAGCGTGCGCACCAGCAGCGTCTTCGCCGTGCCGGGCATGCCGGTGATCAGGCAGTGGCCGCCGACCAGCAGCGTGAGCAGCAGGTGGTCGACGACGTCGTC
>JBEVKA010000352.1:0-4126 GCA_040509855.1 Steroidobacter sp. | reverse complement strand
CGCGTTCCGGCCATAACGCCGCCGCAACGCAAGACGAGTTGCCTCCCCAATCGAAGCCACCGAGGATCGGTCGATCGAGATCCAGGGCCTCGGCGAGGTGAATGATGTCGAGGCCTCGCGCGACCTGTTGACCGCTCCGAGAGGCCGTGCGCGAAGTGAAGCGAGTGGGCCCGAACCCTCGCGTATAGGGCACGACGACTCTGGCGCCGGCAGCGGCCAGAGCCGGAGCTACGTCATCGAAGGCATGCACGTCGTACGGAAAGCCATGCGACAGGATGACTGGCCAGCCCTCCGCAGAACCGGACTCGAGGTAGGTAATTCGCAGCGCCTCAGTGGAAACAGTTTTTTCCGTCATGGAGGACATGTCCGTTCTCAGCGGCCCCGTTCCGCTATCGTGCCGATGAAGGCGCGAAGGTCCGCCAGCATCAAGCCCGGTTCCTCCAAGGCAGCAAAGTGGCCGCCCTTCGGCATATCGGTCCAGTGCACTACGTTGTAAGTCTTCGCCACGAATGAGCGCGGCGTGGGCAGAAACACGGGATCGGGAAACGCCGCGACACCCATCGGTGTCCGCACGCGTGTCCCGGGCGGAAACCACTCCGACCCCTCGAGGCGTTTTCCATGATAAATCCAGGTGGCCGTAACGACCGCCGACGACGTGACGTACAGCATGATGTTCGTGAGCAATTCCTCTTCGGAAAATCTGCTCCAGACATCCGGGCTGCCATCCGCTCGCTTGGGGAGATCTGCCCACTTGCCGAATTTTTCGAATATCCACGCGGCCGCACCGACGGGACTGTCGGACAACGCCACGCCCAGCGTTTGGGGGCGCGTCTCCTGCTCATGGTTGTAGCCGGTCTCCCAATCGAGGATGACGGCACGCCGCGCCATGAATTCCTTTTCATCTGCCGAAGCAGGAAGGGAGTCCTTCGGAAAGATACTGACCATGTTGATGTGAAAACCGAGCAGCGCGTCGGGTCGCTCGTGGGCCATCCAGCTGGCGATATGCGCGCCCCAGTCTCCGCCCTGGACGATGTAGGGCTCTTCTGCGAATAGTCGAGTCATCAGGGCATGCATGAGTTCAGCTGCCCGGCGCGGTCCTATGACGCCGGTGATCGGCGTCGAAAATGCGAACCCCGGGAGCGATGGGATGATCACGTCATGTCCATCCGACGAAAGTGGATCGAGTAGTCGTTCAAATTCGAGGAACGACCCGGGCCAGCCGTGGAGCAGCAGGATGGGCGGCTTCGAACCATCGCCCCGCCTGTGCACAAAGTGAATCCTCTCGCCTTCGATTTCGGTCGTGAAGTTTGGCAACCGATTCAGGCGCCGCTCGACTTCGCGCCAGTCGAATTGCCTTTGCCAATAAAAAACAAGCCGCTTCAGATCGTCGACTCCGACACCGGCCGACCAGCCGCCGGCATCGGGAAGCTGGCTCCAGTCGAATGCCTTGACCTTGGCGTCGATGGCAGCAAGCCGTTCATCGGCGATCCTGATGGTGTACGGAACAATCATCGATTCCTCCTGGCTCGCGCACAGCATCGAGAGCGCGCGCTGGCGCCCGCTCGCAATGCCGCAAACTAACAACCCATTCCGCGGCCGCCCTCAGAAGTTTCTTCGGGCGCCTGCCACGCATCAACCGTGCGCTGTCATCGAACATGACAGGACAGAGTGGCGGTCTGGTGTTGGGATATTCCTACGGTCTGGTACCGCTTTGGACGATCGCGACAGCCCTGTCGCTTCGCGAACTCGAAAATGCCCACTGCCCGGCTCGAGGAGTCTGGCCCATGGCGTGAATTCGTCACCTGGCCATCGAAATGACACCCGCCAGCGGCAGATGGCCGAGACACGCACCGGACCCGGTTGGCGTCTGCCCGTCTTCGACGGCCAAGGCAAAAACAACCGCCGGATCGTTCTCGATTCTCCGCCGCACCGCTGCCAGGCGAGGCCATCGCCCGGCTTCGGCGACCTCGTGGAGTTCCAGCCAACGCGCCACGCCGATCAGCACGCCGTCTGCGAGCGTCGGTCGGTCGCCGACCAGGAATGGCGTGTGACGGATCATTGCTTCCAGCTTGTCGTGTCGCTCGATCACCGATTCACGTCCGAACCTGCGCAGCGCGTCCTGCAGCGACGGCTCTGGCGGCTGCATCTCGAGCGCTGCCCACAGCGGACTGAACGCACCGGTGAAGCCCGTGTTCACAAAGGCCATCAGTTGATGCATGCGATCGGCCTGCGCCGAGAGCGGATCGAAGCTGATGTGCCGTTGCGTGTCGCGCGCCTCGAGCCAGGCTGCAATCGCCATCGTCTCGGTCAGCGCGCGGCCGTCATCGGTGATCAGGACGGGCGTCTCGTGCCGCGCATTCACCCGGGCATAAGACGGCTCGCGCATTTCGCCCAACATGTCGACCCGGCACAGGCGATAAGGTTGGCCCAGCCACTCGAGCGAGGCGATGAGTCCCATCGAGCTACCTGCCGGGAAGCCATAGATGAGTATCGGTTCCATGTCGCTTGCCTTAATCTCGAGGGACGATGCTGCACAGACAGACGCGAGTCTTGGACACCGCCCTCCCTCTGTAAATTACGCACATTTTTGTAACCAGAATTCAGAGCCCGCATGAAAGCCACCATCTCGCGATGCCCCATCGAGGAAGCCATGATGCTTCTGAGCGGCCGCTGGCCTGCGCTGTTGATTTACTACCTGAAGGACGGAACGAAGCGGTTCAGCGATCTGAGGCGCGACAATCCGACCATATCGCACCGGATGCTGACGCTCGAGTTGCGCAAGCTGGAGACCGCAGGCGTCGTCTGCCGCAAGGCGTATTCGGGCTATCCGCTGAGAGTCGACTACGCTCTCACACCGTCGGGCCAGAAATTGTTGCCGCTCATCGATGCGATTGGCGACTGGTGGGAGCAGACCGAGGCGGATCGCCTCGATGTCCTATCTACCCAAGGTGTGGTCGACAGCCGCGGTTCCGGCTTGCGACCTGCTCGTGCGCAGCGCCGTCATTGAGCACCCGGTTCACGGCTGGACGCTCCTGAAGCCCGCCTGGTCCCGCGGCAGCGCGTCGGCCTGCTCGATCGGAAATCCCGACGCGCGCCACGCGCTGATGCCGCCACCCAGCGGGCGCACGTGTTTGAACCCCAGCTGTTTCAGGTTCCGTGCCATGACCGCCGCCGACGCATCGTTCGGGCAATCACAGTACACGATGATCGGACGCTCGGGATCAAACTCGAGCCCGGAGACGTCGCGCACGTTGATGCTGCCAGCGATCCAGCCGCCGTGGGCGCGGCTCTCCGCGCTGCGCACGTCGATGAGCAGAGGCCCCGGCACAGAGCGCATTTCGGCGCGCAATTGGTCGGGCGAGATGCGCGTCATGCGGATCTCGCGCAAGAAGCGAAGACGCTGCCAGAACTTGAATGCGAGGAACAACGCCAGCGCGAGCAGCAGCAGCAGCACGGCGACGTGCCCGAGCTCCGCGAGCGTGTCCAGCAGGCGTTCGACCGCCGTGTGGAAAATCGCGCCGAGGACCAACGCTCCGCTGACCCACAATACGGCGCCGAGGAAATCGAACACGAGAAAGCGGGGCCAGCTCGTGCCTGCCTGCCCGGCGAGGGTCGTGGAAACGGCGGCGAAACCGGGGATGTATTTCGCGAGCATCAAGGACGGCGCGCCGAATTTCTCATAGGTGCGGCGTGTGGTGCCGACGCAGGAATCCGGCGAAATCGAAAGGCGGCACATCAATCGAAGCAGCTGCGCGCCGTAGCGCCGGCCGCCCGCGAACCAGCTGACGTCCGCCAGAAGTGCGGCGCAGGATCCCACGACCAATATCGGCCAGAGCGGTTCTCCGGCATCGGTGGCCAGCGCCGCCGTGACGATCATGGGTGCATACGAGGGCGTGGGCAGTCCGCCCTGGTCGAGCAACACACTGATGAAAACAACCCAGAGCCCGTACGTTTCGATGACGTGAATCAGCGCGTCCATCGCGCCATCATGCGGGTGATGCGATCAACCGAACAACTTTTTTGCAAGGCGCGCGCCGCGCCGATGCTTCGGCGCCGAGGCCGGGCCGTTACTGATTCGGTCCGGGGATGCCTGCCGTTGCCCGGACCTGATTCGAGTCGACAGGCG
>JBEVKA010000351.1:0-20189 GCA_040509855.1 Steroidobacter sp. | reverse complement strand
TAGTCACCAGTCGGTAGTCACTTCCAATCCCTTCGCGGCTGCAAAAAGCCCGCCCGGCGCGCTTGTCAAGTGCAGTCGTTGCAGTCAACAAAAGGCTGACGTAGTATCGGTCGCGGTCAGCTGAATACGCATTTCAACCTACAACGACGCGACCTTCGGACACCTTCTCACCCGCCCGCCGGTCCGCACGCAATTCATATCCCAATGGTTGATTGTCAGCGACCAAACCCTAGCGATCGTTCTCTCATCCGGAGATCTCACGTTGGCGTGAGTCACGCGGCTGGCGATCGTTCGACTGTAACTTTTGTCTGGCCTCAAGAGTGACCTTTCGATGACGACGATCTACGTTGGAAATCTGCCGTTCAGTGCCACTGAAACGGATGTTCGCTCCCTGTTCGAAAAACACGGCACGGTGCAATCGGTCAAACTGGTGAACGATCGCGAAACCGGCCGGCCCCGCGGCTTCGGCTTCGTGGAAATGCCTTCGAGCGATGCGCAGACCGCCATTCAGCACATGAATGGTTTCGACATGGGCGGACGCCCGCTGCGCGTTAACGAAGCTCGCGAACGCGAAGCGCGCCCGCCGCGCCCGCGCCAAAACGACCGCTGGTAACAGCCTCGGTGGCCCGGCCCGGCAACGGATGCCACGGCCGGGCCATCGACGCGCCCGAACCCGAAATCGTCGCGCCCACGCAATGGGGGCGCGACCAGACCGGTTTTAGTTTGCGTCGCTGACGGTTCAGCTTCCCTCCCTGCATTGCCGGCATTTCCGCCGTCCGTGGCGGTCGACCGGCAATTGCTCCCTGCATTGCCGGCATTTCCGCCGTCCGTGGCGGTCACCGGACGATTACTCTATCTTCGCGGCTGTTATGTCGCCTCGAGGAAAGGGAATGAATTTGTCGTCGATCGCCACCGTCGCGGCACGGCTTGCCGCCGTGGCCTCCGTATTACTGGTCAATCTGGCCGGTTGCGTCACTCAACCCTCCAGCGATCCGGCGACCCTCGGCGTCTTGGACGGCATCCTCGCCAGCCAACATCGCGCGGCGGAGAATCGTGCGCGCGATTCCTACCGTCACCCCAAAGAAACATTGCAGTTTTTCGGCATCCGTCAGGATATGACCGTGGTCGAAGTGTGGCCGGGCGCGGGCTGGTACACCGAGATCCTGGCCCCGCTGCTGCGGGATCGAGGCAAGCTCTACGCGGCGACACTGGACGCCAACTCGGGCGAGTACGCCAAAAACGTGGTCGAGACTTATCGCAGTAAATTGCAGCTGCGCCCCGATCTCTACGACAAGGTTACGATCACGACCCTGGCCGCGCCTCCGGCCAAGAATGAAATCGCGCCGCCGGGCAGCGTCGACCTGGTGGTCACGTTTCGCAATCTGCACAACTGGATGATGTTCGGCTGGGAGAAGGACGCGCTCGCGAACATACATGCAGCGCTCAAATCCGGCGGCGTGCTCGGCATCGTCGGGCATCGGGGCAATTCCACGCTGCCACAGGATCCCAAGGCTGCGTCCGGTTATGTGACTGAGGAATATGCGATTCGCCTGATCGAGTCCGCGGGCTTTCGCCTGGTGGCGCGCTCGGAGATCAATGCCAATCCCAAGGACACCAAGGAGTACGAACAGGGCGTGTGGACCTTGCCGCCCGGTTTCGCCGCCGGCGACGAAGCGCGCTACCGCCAGATCGGCGAGAGCGATCGCTTCACGTTGAAGTTCGTGAAAGTCGACCGATGAAACTTCACTCGCTATTTCCCCTGCTGCTGATCGTTGCATACATGCATGGCAGCGCCAGCATCGCCGCGGAGCCAACACCTGCGCAGGAGCCTGAGCAGGGAACAGAGTCGCTGAAGGCGAAGGGACGGTTGCGCCTGCTGGGCGGCGAAGTCGCGCCGGGCACGCGCAAGAAATTGATCTGGACCAACGGCGCCGCGATGGAGGGCTTCGCCTCGCCGGTGCCGGTGTTCGTGCTCAATGGCAAAGGCCCCGGCCCGGTGCTGTGTCTCATGGCGGCCGTGCATGGCGACGAATTGAATGGCATCGAAGTCGCGCGCCGCGTGCTCGACGACATCGACGTCGAAGAACTCAACGGCGCGGTCATCGGCGTGCCCATCGTCAACATCCAGGGTTTTTATCGCGGCATGCGTTACTTGCCGGACCGTCGCGATTTGAATCGTTATTTTCCCGGCAATCCGCGAGGCAGCGCGGCCACGCGCATGGCGCACTCTTTTTTCACCGACATCGTGAAACATTGCTCGGCATTGATCGACCTGCACACCGGATCGTTGAATCGCACCAACCTGCCCCAGGTCCGCGCCGATCTGCGCCTGCCACAAGTCGTGCGCATGACCAAAGCGTTCGGCGCGACGGTGGTTCTACACAGCGTCGGCGACAAAGGTTCGCTTCGTCGAGCCGCGACGGAGGCCGGCATTCCGTCCGTGACATTCGAAATGGGTGAACCCATGCGGGTGCAATCGGAGCAGGTCGAGCACGGCGCCAAGGCGGTGGAAACATTGCTCTACTCGCTCGGCATGACCAAGCAGCGACGCTACTGGGGCGATCCCGAGCAGGTGTACTACGCCTCCAAGTGGGTGCGCGTCGATCACGGCGGGATCCTGTTCTCCGACGTGGCGCTGGGCGAGCGCATCAGCGAGGGCGAATTGCTGGGCGTGGTCACCGATCCGATCTCGAACCAGCAGCATCGCATCTACGCGCCGGTAAGCGGCCGCGTGCTCGGCATGGCGTTGAACCAGGTGGTGCTGCCCGGATTCGCCGCCTATCGCATCGGCACTTCGACCTCGCCATCGCGCATCACGAAGCAGCCCGCCGAGGATGCAAAGGACACGCGCGACGAAGAGGATAACGCCGAACCCGAAGAGATCGACGCCCCGGGCTGATGAGATCGCTCTTGCTATTCATTAGTCAGTAGTCACCAGTCGCTTCGTTCCGCCATGACTATCGAAAAGATCACCGAAATCTTCCAGGGCCGAGTGATACGCGTCGCCGTCGAGCAGGTGCGACTGCCAAACGACCATGTCGCGACCATGGAAATGGTTCATCACCCCGGTGGCGCGGCCGTGGTCGCGCTCGACGACGACAATCGTATTTGTCTGGTCCGGCAGTATCGTCATGCCGTCGCTGATTGGATCTGGGAAATCCCGGCCGGCAAGATCGATAACGAGGACCCGCCGCTGCAAACCGCGCAGCGCGAGCTCGAAGAAGAAGCTGGCCGTCGGGCCGAGCACTGGCGCAGCCTCGGCGAATATTTGAGCTCACCGGGATTTTTGACAGAAGTCGTGCATTTGTTTCTGGCGACTGGACTTAAATCGGTCCCGAACAATCTCGAAGCCGGCGAAGTGCTGGAAGCGCATTGGCTGCCGTTCGAACAGGCGTTGCAGATGGCGTACTCCGGCGAGCTGCGCGATGGGAAATCCCTGGCCGCACTGCTGCGCGCCCGTCCTCATGTGAAAACGAGGAATCTCTAAGACAATCCCCGAGCAAATTCTCACTGCAGCGTGTCCGCGCAGGATGCTATGTCGAACCCAATAACACGCGGCCTCACGCATCCTCCACGTGCATCACACTTTTCGCACTTGCTCACACTCCGCTGAAGCAATTCAATATGCGTACACGTCCAAGGATGTGGTTGACGTGACAATCTCGATTGCAGGGTCCTGAGGCTTTCTCGCAGCGAAGGACAAGGAGAACGGAGTGAACGACGATTTGAAGAAGATGGGCATTCAACTGCGCCAGCGCACCGTGGAAGCGGAGCAGCCGGGGCGCATCGCGTTCGACGCACGTGGCAACGCCGTGTATGCATGGAACGAAGATCAGCTCAGCCTCGAAGGCGAGGAAGGCGAACGTGCGCGCAGCAAGGCGCTCGAACACCCTGGCTTGTCCATGGTCGATGACGAGCCCAAGGTCGACGCTCCGATCCGGAACAACGCCACCGGCCTGCGCATGGGTTACAACCCGTACGAGAGCGGACTGCTGCCGCAGAAGGAAACCAAGAAGAAGACCGACCTGCGCGAGCTGTCCAAGGTCATCGAGATGAAGCGACGGGCCGAAGAAAATCGCAGCGGCTGATTACGTCACATCGCTTAAGTCACATCGTTCAAGCCAGGGCGAGTTGCCTGATCTTTTCCTGGTGTCCGCAACGGAAGAAACGTCGCAGCTCGGCCAGCCATTTCTCCGGCTGTTGCCGCCGCGGATGCAGATAGCGCTGATCTAACGATCGACAATAGCGCGCGGCGTGACGATTCGCTTCCTCGTAACGACGACGACTGACGTCGTCCAATTCCGGCAAGAAGCTCACCCTGCCAAACATGCGTGCGTGCAACTCTCCAGGGAACGCGCCAGCGCGCTGACGAGTCAGCAGGGCCAGCGCGATCGCGTACTTGTCGACCTCCGCCTGCAACTCCAATTCCAGCAGCGACACCGACCGCCCACGCGCGCAGCTCCAGATCAAATAGTGAAAGTGGCTGACGCCTTCCAGGGCCGTGCAGAAGTCGTGGAGATTATGTTCGTCGAGCGCATCGAGGGGATCGCGCAGCTGCAGTCGGTCCAGCACGCGCTGATCGATGAACAAACCGATGCGGACTTCGCCGTCGTTCTCGACCACGATCACCTGCTCATCGCTGGTCGGCTCACCCGAGACGTCGTGCAGGCGCTTGGGATCCGACACCAGGAAATCCTCGGCGTCGTGCTCCACCGGTGCGTCGTACAGTCCCGCGAGCAGCGACTGCATCCGACGCAGCAGCACCTCAGTGCTCCCGTCGTCCGGACTGGACTGGCGCTACGCCCAGCCGCTGCAGGATCGCGAACGCGCGTGGGCTGCCGGTCTTCATCCAGATCTCATACAACCGCAGGATGTCCTTATCGGTGTGCGTGTATGCCATCTCGGCGACATCGTTGAGCACATCGACCAAGCGTTGAAACTTCCCGGCCAGCTCCAGGAACAGCGCGGCGAATGCCTGGCCGCGCAGCGTGCCTCGCATGTTCTCGGCAAGCGTGCCGTAAGCACGGCCGCCCATTGCGATGTGATAGTCCACGTCGACGAGTCTGCGTGCGAAACTTTGGGCGAAGAAACCGGCGATGAACAAGGAAACATCGCCGAGGCGACGTAGCCCTTCATCGCGTTGCTGACTCGATTGCGCCGCCGCGGCGTCGGCCAGCATATGCGCGAGTGGCTTGAGCCGCACGCCTTCGGGAGTCTGCTCGTAGAGCTCTTCGGAGCGAGCAAACATGGTGAGCACGTTCACGACGTAGTGCTCGGTATGGTCATCGACATCGACGCGCTGTTTGCGCAGCGCCTTTTGCACCGAGTCGTGAAAGAACTCGCGCAGATTGGGAACCGCAACGACTGTTCCAGGGCCACCTTCACTCATCGCCAGGCACCTCAGCACAGGATCAAAGGTTCTGACCACTCGTAACCTATATCGGCACGCGTTGTCGATAATTTAATTGCTGAGCATCGATACAGTTCCTTAGCACTCACCGGGTGCGGCTGCTGACGGCATAAAAAAAGCCTCCGCCTTGCGACGGAGGCCCTTTCACGCGCCTCGCGCGTTGACTACTTTCCGAGTTTGCCGACGCTCAGGCCAACGACCAGCGAGCCGATGGACTTGCCGCCGTCGACCACGGGCACGGACACCTGCACCTGCTGCAGACCCGAGGACTCGTCGATCTCGACATCGCCCTGCCAGCTCTTGCCGCTCATCGGCTGCTCATGTTTCGGCTTGCCCTTGTGGCTCCAGTTGGTCGACTTGCCGAGGAACGCGACCTTGCCGCCGTCGGCGCCGGACACGAACGCTTCGGAGACCACTTCGCCCTTCTTGGATTTGAGGAATTCCGCCGCGGGATTCTTGGTCAGGCTGCGCACGAACGGATCGATCACGGTGAGGCCGGCCCACTTGCCTTGATCCATCGCCGCCGCCTCGGGCGACTTCGAGCTGTTGTATGCCTTCACCGCATCGACGATGGCCGGATTGGCGGCCCACGTCTGGATCTCCTTCACCTTCGCATCGACCTTGCCCTGCTGAGCGGCGTCGAGACCCGCGGCGCCCGCGAACTGCGCGACGCTCATCAGCGCCGCGAGCATCCAGCCGCCCGATACAACTTTGCCAGGAAACGTTTTCATGACATCACCCCGTTCGAATTGAGTCTGTTTGAATTGATGGGCCGATCAAAACTTCGCGTTGAAATCCAGCATCAGGCGCTTGAAGTCGTACTCGGCGCCGACGTCGCGATTGTTGCTGTTGATGAAGTAGGTCGCGTTCAACACCCAGTTCTTCAGCGGCGAGTAGCCGGCGCGCAGCACCCAGCCGTCGGCGTCCGACAGGCCGCCGCCGAAGTCGGAGTCGATGTGTTGCGCGAACAGCGCATCTTTCTCGATCAGCTGATAGGCGAAGCCCGTCTCCCATGCACCTGGATTGCCCGCTTTGCCGACCATGGCGCCGATGGTGTACGCCGTGTCGAGATCGGCGTCGCTGTTCTGTGCGACGTCGGCCCACAGCTGCAGCGGCAGATCGGCGAGCTTGGTGGTGTACTCGGCCATCAGGTCGATGACCTGGAAGTCATACGCCAGCCCGCCGGTGGCGTTGAGCGAATTGCCGTTGGGCGCGCCGTTGAAGAACGGACGACGGCCCTCGGCGGCGGCAAGATCGTAGTAAGAGCCCGCGATCATCAGGTTACCGGCGCTGCCGAAGTCGAAACGATTGCCGACCTGGAAACCAAACATCTTGGTGTCGGTGCTGGTCACGGTGTTCGCGGCCACGCCGGTCTGCACGTTTTCCTCGATCCAGTATCCCCACGCCGAGCCGAACAGCGTGCCGGTGCTGTAGGTGACAGCGAGACCTTCGGGATTGATGTCGTTGTCCCAGAACAAGCTCTGGCCGACCTTTGCGAACGGCATCTTCATCTTGCCGCCGATCAGGTGCGCGTTCTTGGCGAAGGTCCAGTCGAAATACGCCAGATCGAGATAGATCGATTTGCGAGAGAACTCGCCGTCGAGCTGCTGATTCGCACCGCGTGGATTGCCGGGCGCGGACGACGTCGAGATGCCGATGCCGGCAACCATCGAATCATTCACCTTGCCTTCGACAGCCAGACGCGCACGGAGCAAATCTTCCTCGCGGTCGGCGGTGGCTGTTTCATCGTCGGTCTGCTGATGGCGATAGCGAATGTCGCCCTTGATCGAGATACGATTCGGCCAGTCGGCCGGCTTGGCTGCCGAGGCAGTCTGGGCAGCGGGCGGCGTTTGTTTGCCCGCTTCGCTGCTCCTGGCGAGTTGTTCGGTCTGCGCTTTGAGCTGGACGTTCTCGGCCTTGAGATTGGCGTTTTCCGATTCCAGGCGATCCATGCGCTGCATGAGCCCTTGTAATTGCGAGCGGATCTCCGCCAGCTCGTCGTTCGACGCGGCTTGCGCCAGATCGGGCGCGGCCGAGCCGAGACCTAGAGCGACGACCGCGGCCGCCGCCATTAGCTGATTTTTCACGATGCTCTCCCGGGTAACCCTGGATGGGACCGATCGATGATGACGTCCGTCATACGATTGCAACATCGGCATGGTTACGGTCAGCTCAAACCGCAGTCATGGCCTCGCGGTGCTGAAAAAACAAAAACCCCGCGGCATTGCTGCCGCGGGGTCTTTTGGCGAAGCCCGGTAAATTAGCTTCGTTGCTTCGATCGCTTACCAGCGACCGCCGCCACCGCCACCGCCGCCGCCACCACCGCCACGGGGACCGCGGCCACCGCCGCCGCCACCGCCACCACCCTGGCGTTCCTGCGCTTCATTCACGCGCAGAGGACGGCCACCCATGTCTTTCCCGTTGAGGGATTGAATGGCGCGCTGAGCGTCAGCGCGGGGCATTTCCACGAAGCCGAAGCCACGAGGACGACCGGTCTCACGGTCGTTAATCAGGGCCACGGATTCGACGGTGCCGAACTGCTCGAACAGCTGGCGTACCTGCGCCTCGTCCGCCGAGAACGGCAAGTTACCGCAATAGATCTTTGTCATAGCAATACAGTCTCTCTGAAAAAGCCTCGAGCGCGATCCCCCTGCGGGATGTCATCACTGCGAGGCCTGGTTACAAACGGGCTCCGCCCCTGCAATGCCTGTCGTTCCTGACTGAGCATCACGGTGTGGTCCCAGGCCTACGTTCGCGGTCTCGTCGGATTTTTCAGAAGTTGGCCGAAAGAGGGTCTTCATGACCCGGCTGGCCAAGCCAGAGAAAAAAGCGGGCAAAGGCACAACGAACGGCGCGGAATGTACGCCAATCGAAGAGTCAAGGCAATCAGCCGCAACGGCCGCAGGTCATTGATAGTAGGGATACAACGGCAAATGTATGGCGGCGCGATCCGCCGGCCGCCGGCGTTGCGGTGCGCGATTTGCCCTCCATCCGTAAGCCGTCGTCACGTCGTCATACCCAATGCTGACGCCAGCTCGTGCAGGGTCACCACCCCATGAGGCGGCGAACCCAGCTCGGTCGGCCAGATCGACCGGTCTCGATTGATCCAGATTGGCACCATTCCGGCAGCCCGCGCGCCGACCACGTCCAGGGCCGGGTCGTCGCCTACGTACACAACCTCTTGTGGTTTCAGGCCCGTCCCTTCGATTACCTTGTGGAATAGCACCGGATCGGGCTTGAGCGCGCCCACCTGGCGAGCATTCAGACTGCGCTCGAAATAGTGCGCCAGGCCGATGCGACCCAGGTCGGCATTGCCGTTGCTGGCGGTGAACAGGCGGAAGCGGGTTTTGAGCCGCTCCAGCCCCGACAGCACGTCGTCATAGAGCACGACTTCGTTGCGCGCCTGGAGGAAAGCGTCGAAGGCTTCTTCCGCCATGGCCTCGGCGTAACCGAACTCCCGGGCGTGATCGCGCAAAGTCTGGGTGCGCAGGAACGTGAAATCGTGCGCCATCTGGGGATAGGCGCGCGCTGTTTCCTGCCGGGCTTCCCGCAACATCTCGACCGTCATGGCCGCCGTCACGCGCGGATATTTCAGCGCCAGAAAGTCATACATCGCCTGCTCGGCGCGCTGGATCACCGGCCACACGTCCCACAGCGTGTTGTCCAGATCGAAACAGACCGCGCGAATGTTCGACAGCCCGGTCATCAGGTCGAACCAGCGACGGAACGGGTAGCCGCCAGGCCTCGCTCCAGGTCGGCGCGTAGATCGCGCACATCTTCCAGGCCCACCGAGATACGCAGCAGACCGTCGGTGATGCCGGCGCGCTCGCGCTCGGCCGCCGTGATGCGTGAATGCGTGGTTGTCGACGGATGTGTGATGGTGGTCTTCGTATCGCCCAGGTTGGCGGTGATGGACATCAGTTTTGTGGCATCGATGAAGGCCCAGGCACCCGCGCGTGCGTGATCGACTTCGAAAGCGATGATCCCACCGAAGCCGCTCTGCTGACGTTTGGCCAATGCATGCTGTGGATGAGATTCGAGACCGGCGTAGTGAACGCGACGCACGCCGCTCTGCGCTTCCAGCCATCGCGCCAGCTCCAGCGCCGCTTGCGAATGCGCGCGCATGCGCAGCTCCAATGTTTCCAATCCTTTGAGGAACACCCAGGCGTTGAACGGGCTCATGCTCGGGCCGGCGGAGCGCAGAAAACCATAGATGTCCTTGCCGACCCGCTGCTCGTCGCCGACCACCGCGCCGCCGACGCAGCGCCCCTGGCCATCGAGGTATTTGGTCGCCGAATGAATCACCAGATCGGCGCCCATTTCGAACGGCTTCTGCAGGGCTGGCGTGCAGAAACAATTATCGACCGCGAGCAGCACGCCACGCTCGTGCGCGATGTCGGCGATGCCGCGAATATCGGCAATCGCGGAAAGCGGATTCGAGGGCGTTTCCAGGAAGAACAATCGTGTGTTGGGTTTGATCGCGCGACGCCACGCATCGTTATCGTCGGGCCGCACGTACGTCACCTCGACGCCGAACTTCACCAGGTAACGATTAATCAGCGCGATGGTGGAGCCGAACACGCTGTCGGAACAAACGATGTGATCGCCCGACTTCAGCAGCGCCATGCAGGTGGCCAGAATCGCCGCCATACCCGAACTGGTCGCGACACAAGATGCCGCGCCTTCCATCGCCGCCAAGCGCTCTTCGAAACATCGCACCGTGGGATTGGTGAAGCGCGAATAAATGTTGCCCTTGGCACTCTCGTCGAAACGAGCGGCTGCTTCGGCAGCGTTGGCGAATACATAGCTCGAAGTGGTGAAGATCGCTTCGGAGTGCTCGCCTTCGTGGGTGCGGACTTGCCCGGCGCGCACGGCGAGAGTTGCTAAATGGTGCATAGAAGTGACTACTGACTAGTGACTACTGACTGGTCGGAAAAAGCTCAGCTGTAAGTTTACTCAAGATGGGTTTAATAAATCTCGGTGGACGCATGACGAGCGTTACCGCATCCTCCTGGGCCTTCCGACCAGTCAGTAGTCACTAGTCAGTAGTCACTTCCTATGCTCACTCTCGTCATCGGCAACAAGAACCTCTCCTCCTGGTCGCTGCGCCCCTGGCTGGTGCTGAAACACTTCGGCCTGCAGTTCGATGAAATCAAGCTGCCGCTGGATACGCCGGAGTTTCACCGCGACGTGGTGAAATACTCGCCATCGCGGCGCGTGCCGGCGCTGGACGACGGCTCGGTGCGGATCTGGGATTCGCTCGCCATCGCCGAATACCTCAACGAGAAAGTTCAGGGCCGCGCCTGGCCGACGGATCCCGCAGCTCGCGCCCTGGCGCGTGCGGTGAGCGCCGAGATGCATTCAGGATTTGCAGCGCTTCGCACGCACTGGCCCATGAAGGCCGTCGGCACTGCGCAGGTGGAATTGCCCGCCGCCGGCCAGGACGACGTGGCGCGCGTTCAACAGCTCTGGGAAGAATGTCGATCGAAGTATGCTGCGCGTGGACCGTGGTTGTTCGGCGAGTACTCGATCGCCGATGCCATGTACGCACCCGTCGCGCTGCGCTTCCGTCACTATGGAGCGAAGCTTGCGAGCGGCGCCGTCGCAACTTACTACCAGCAATTGATCCAGGATCCGCACGTGCAGAGCTGGATCAAGGATGCCGAAGCCGAAGTCGCGAGCGGGTTCGGCGCCGGTCGGTAAATACCGGGCAGCAGGTCGTAGTTTCCCGCGGCACGCGTAGCGAGCCGCTCGCTGCGCATGGTAATTGGCTTCGGAATGCCTAGAATCGGCCGCTCGGCCTCGATTCTCGACCGCTTTCAATCAGGAAGGCTATGCGCTGGGCATCCGCCGTCGATACCGACAACTCGTTGCGAGCCGCGGTGGAACACGCCGCCGAAACTGTCTATCTCGGGCTCGGCCGACAAGAGCCGGACCTGGCCATCGTCTTCGTCAGCGCCGAGCACGCATCCCACTTCGACGCCATTCCCGCGCTGTTGCAGCGGGAGTTCGAGAACGTCTTTATTTTCGGCTGTTGCGCCGGTGGCGTGATCGGCGGCGGCCGTGAGATCGAGGATCGTCCCGCGTTCTCGCTGACCGGCGCGGTGTTGCCCGGCGTGCGTTTGAAAGGCACTCACCTCGATGCGGCCCAAGTGCCGCCGGTGTATGCCGAAGCACGCGCCTGGGAAGACGCGCTGCGCATCACCGCCAGTCAGCAACCGTCGTTCCTGATCCTGGCCGACCCTTTCAGCTTCGAGGCCGAGAGCTTCATTAAAGGCATGGACCGGATCTATCCGATCGCGCCCAAGATCGGCGGCATGGCGAGTGGCGCGCGTCAGGTTGGCGGCACCTCGCTGTATCTGGGCAACCAGGTGTATCGCTCCGGCTGCATCACGCTCGCGCTGACCGGAAACATCGATATCGACATGGTGGTCGCGCAAGGCTGCCGGCCCATCGGCGATCCGATGTTCATCACCGCCGCGCATGAGAACCTGGTGCGCGAGCTCGACGGACGCTCGCCGCGCGATGTGCTGTCGGAGTTGTTCGAACGCCTGCCGTCGAACGATCGCGAACTCTTCAGCAACTCCCTGCATCTGGGCATGGCCATGCGTGCCGACGCCACCGAGCTCGGCTCGGGTGATTTCCTGATCCGCGGCATCTTGGGGATGGATCCGCAGAGTGGCGCGCTATGGGTCAGCGCCAATGTGCCGACCAAGAGCGTGGTGCAATTTCACTTACGCGATGCCGCCACTTCGGCGCTGGACCTGGAGCGCACGCTGACGACATACAAAGCCTCGCACCTGGTCACGCCCGATGCGGGCGCACTGTTGTTCTCGTGCCAGGGCCGAGGCATCGGGCTGTACGGTCAGGCGGATCACGACTGCAACGCCTTCCGCCGCCTGGTCGCGGACCTGCCCATCGGCGGTTTCTTCGGCAGCGGCGAAATCGGTCCGATCCAGAACTCCACCTTCCTGCACGGCTATACCAGCGCCTTCGCGGTAATCCAGGAAAAGAAATAACCCGCCGTCGTCGCCAGGCGCAGTCACACTCCGGGTGCTTCTTCTATACTTCGCTGCTTTCCGGGACCGGAGTTCTTCCTGCGTTCGCAGTCGCTACTGCTTTGTTTATTACTCCCGTTGAGCGCGGGCGCGGTCGAGGGGCCGAAGCCCTTCACCGTCGAAGACCTGGTCCGCATGCAGCGTGTCGCCGATCCGGTGCTGTCTCCCGACGGTCGCACCGTCGTTTTCAGCGTGCGCGAGACCGACATGGCGGCGAATCGCGGCCGCATCGATTTATGGTCACTCGATCTCGCCACCAAGGGCGCGCAGCCGCGACGACTGACCACGCATCCGGACAATGACAGCTCGCCCGAGTGGTCCGCCGATGGTCGCGAGATCTATTTCCTGTCCACACGCAGCGGTTCGAGCCAGGTGTGGCGCTTGCCTGCCAGCGGCGGTGAAGCGAATCAAGTCACCGACCTGCCGCTCGACGTCGGCTCGTTCCGCCTCGCGAACAACGCGGACCGCATTGCCGTCAGCCTCGACGTCTTCCCCGACTGCGACGATCTCGCCTGTTCCGCCAAGCGCGCGAGCCAGAAACCTCAGGACAGCGCCCAGGCGTTCGATCGAATCTTCGCCCGTCACTGGGACGCCTGGAGCGACGGTCGCATCTCACAACTGTTCGCACTCAAGCTGAGCAATGGTGTCGCGACCGAACCGGTGTCGGTCAGCAAGGCGCTCGACGCGGATGTTCCTTCGAAGCCGTTTGGAGATGCGACCGAATACACGTTCTCGCCCGACGGCTCCAAGCTGGTGTTCTCGGCGCGCCTCAAGGGCAAGTCCGAACCCTGGTCGACCAACTTCGACTTGTATGAAGTCGGCGTGGACGGCAGTGGCCTGCGCAATCTCACTGAAGACAATCCAGCGTGGGACACGCAGCCGGTGTTCTCACGCGACGGCACGCAACTCGCGTGGCGTTCCATGGAGCGCGCCGGCTTCGAGGCCGATCGCTTTCACGTCGTCATCACCGATCTGAAAACCGGCCAGCGCCGTCCGCTCACCAAGGACTGGGACCGCTCGGTCGACTTCATGCAGTTCGCCCACGACAGCCGCACGCTGTATGTCGTGACGGATCACTTCGGCCAGCATCCGCTGTGGGCCGTGGACGTGAAGACCGGCAAGCCCACGATGTTGACGGGTCCAGGTCGCGTGGAAGGCTTCTCCGTCGGTGAAAAAGAAATCGTGATGACTACGTCGTCGCTGAAATCGCCGGCTGAGCTGCAGGCGTTGACGATCAAAGGTGCTGATCTGCGCGCTCTGCCCCGCATGAACGAAGCGGCGCTGTCGCATCTCAAGCTCGGCGAGCCCGAGCAATTTACGTTCGCCGGTGCGAATGGCGAAACGGTCTACGCGTATGCAATGCGGCCGGCGAACTTCAAAGCGGGCACGAAATATCCGGTCGCTTTCATCGTGCACGGCGGCCCGCAGGCGTCGTTCGCGAATCAATGGAGTTATCGCTGGAATCCCCAAACCTACGCGGGCGCGGGTTATGCCTCGGTGTTCATCGACTTCCACGGCTCGCCGGGCTATGGCCAGGCATTCACCGATTCCATCAGCCAGGACTGGGGCGGCAAGCCGCTCGAAGATTTGCAGAAGGGCCTGGCGGCGGCGCTGCAAACCTATCCGTGGCTGGACAGCTCACGCGTGTGCGCGCTCGGCGCATCGTATGGCGGCTACATGATGAACTGGATCGCGGGCAACTGGCCCGAGCCGTTCAAATGCCTGGTCAACCACGCCGGCATCTTCGACAACCGCGGCATGGCGTATTCGACCGAGGAACTTTGGTTCGACGAATGGGAACGCGGCGGCCCGCCGTTCCAGGTGCCGGAGAACGTCGAGAAACACAATCCGGTGAATCACGTCGCGCAGTGGAGCAAGCCCATGCTGGTGATTCACGGCATGCGCGACTATCGCGTGCCGTACGCGCAGGGCATCTCCACCTTCACGGCCTTGCAGCGTCGTGGCATTCCCAGCCGCATGGTGATTTTCCCGGACGAGAATCACTGGGTGCTCAAGCCCAACAACAGCGTGCGCTGGCACCACGAAGTGGAGCAGTGGCTGAATCAGTGGACGGCCAACGCCAAGGAATGAGCCCAAAATGATGAGCGGCGGGTGGAATTATTCTTCGCCCGCCCGCCACGCCGCCTGATAGTTGTTGCCGACGCGGATGATCTGTTCCAGCAGTGCCGGATATTCGAGGCCGGCGGCCAGCGCCGACTCGGCGAAATCTTCTTCCCGGCTGATGTTTGGATTGCAGTTCGCCTCCAGCACGAACACGCTGCCGTCCGGCCGCATGCGGAAATCCATGCGCGCGTAGCCACTCAGATACAACGCACGGAACATGCGCTTCGATAACTTATCGAGATAGGCGGCGCAGCCATCCGGCAGGTTCTGTGCGGCCCCGGTGCGGATGCCATGTTTCTTTTGATAGCGCCGGTCCCATTTCACTTTGCGGGTGGCGATGCCCGCCATCACGTCGGGCAGCGTGCCGAAATCCATTTCCCACACCGGCAGGCTGCGCAGTCGATCGTTGCCCAGCACGCCGACGTACAGCTCGCGACCTTCGATATATTCCTCGACCAGCGCGTCCGAATTGGTCTGCTCGTGAATGAACTCGATGCGCTCCTTCAAGCGCTCCAGGTCCGAGACGATTGAGGCCTGCGAAATGCCCAGCGACGCGTCTTCGGTCGCCGACTTTACGAACAGTGGATACTTCAACCGACGCGGCACGCGATAGCGCTGGCCCTTGCGAAACAAGGCGAAGCCGGGCGTGGGAATACGATGGTAGGCAAGGATCTGCTTGGACAGCACCTTGTCACGCGAGATCATCATGCCGCGCGGATTGCAGCCGGTGTACGGCAACTTCATCAGCTCCAGGAACGCCACCACGTACTGGTCATAAGTGACGATGCCCTGGAATTCTTCGAGCAGGTTGAACGCGACATCCGGCTTCCAGTCGGTGATGACCGAGCGCAGCTCGGACAGATTGTCGCCCAGCCCCAGCGCCTTGACCTCGTGACCGGCCTTTTCCAACGACGCGGTGACGTCGTATTCGGTCCTGAATTCGTCGATTTCCTTGTCGCTGAGTCCCTTGAGACTGGCCGGCGGCACGAGACTTTCATGCATCAGCACCAGGACTCGCGACGGCTTCATGGCAGCTCGGCCCTCACAGCGTGTACCGCTCGCGGTCGCGTCGCAGGATGTCGATCAAGATTCGCTCCAGTACGCCGAGTAACGCACGTTTGGCTTCGTGCTTGGATGTATCCAACACCAGATTCAATTCGCGGCATCGCTGAATCACCGCACGCAGCACATGATGCACGAGATAAGGGTACAACCGCGAGCGTCTCATCAGCCAACGTTCCAACTCCGGCCGGCACTGGCGCACGAACGTGCTCGCGCGCATGCGCCTGCGACCCTTGCGATGTTTGCCGAAGACGCGCTTGAGCCGCAAGTCATAGGCATCGGGCGCGTCGAATTCGTAGCGGGCGCGCTTGCGCCGGTAGTGCTCCGCCAGCGTTGTTTGATTCTCGGCGACCGGTTCGATCAGCTCACGATTCATGACCGGCGCGGGCCGCCCGGCCAACTCCTCCATCAAACGATCGACATATTCGAGCTTCGCCAGCGCCGGCCAGCCCTGATAGTCCCGTCGCCAGCGCGCCTTTGGCTGCATCCACACGGCGAAGGTCTCGGCCCAATCCTCGGTCGGATGACTCTGCGCGTACCAATGGCCGAGATGTAATACGAAGTCACGACTCGCCGGCCGCGGCGAATAGACTTCGGGATACGGTCGCGACGGATTGCCGAACGTCTGTCGCCACTCCTTGCGCCGGCGCAGCCGGTAGGCGTTGTCGAGCGCATGCGCGAATTCGTGACGCATGATTCGCGTGAGCCAGTTGGCGTTGCCACCCTCGACTTCATCCATCATCCGGCGTTCCAGACGCATCAGGCGCGGATGTGCCATGTAGAACGCAATCGCGATGCCGGGCACGCCATCGGGCGAGAACCATTCCTCCGACAACCAGATATGCGGCTTGAAACGAATGCCACGACGCTGCAGGTCGCTGCGAATCGCGTGGATGTGCTTGTCGATCACCGAGTGGCGCAGCGTCAGGCGCAGGTCACAGAACCGCTTTTGCAACAGCTCTTCATCGGACAGCCGGGTCCACGCGGGCTCACGTGGGCGCGCGCGACGGCGGGCAGTTCGCTTGGTCCGGCTCGCCATCGTTCAGTTCAATAGATGCCGCGCGAGGGAACGAAGCGACGCTTCTTCCGGTAACTGCCGGGCCCACTCCGGCGAGATCGCATCGATGCCGTGATGAGCGCCACACAGCGCTCCACACAGCGCAGCCGCTGAAGGCGCGGCCCGCGAAGACGTAACCACTCGAATCAACGCATCGTGCAGCGTTTTCGCCGTGGCCACGGCGTTCAAGGCAACGCACGTGACCGAGACCGCGTCATGCGCGTCGGGACAAACGCGTTGGCCACGGTTGTCGATCAGTTCCTTCACCGCGGGCTTCAGGATGCGCTGACGGACCAGCTGCATGGCCGGACCTTCAAAGTTCAGCAATGTTTTCTTATCGACGCCGGCCAGCGCGTCGACGAACAGCGCGCCCCACACACGGCAGAGATCCAACACGACCGGCGACTGTTGAGTTGTCCGCGACGCTTCCACCGCCCCTTCGATGGCCGCTTGCGGATCGCTGCGAAGATACATCGCGACCGCGAGCGTACGCGGCAACGAATGCGGATCGAGATTGGCGGGATCGTGTGTGCCGGCGAGCTTCTTGCGCGACCACTGCCAGGCGGCCAGCGCACGACGCACTTCGGCCGGCACGCCGATGTTGCCGACACTCTGCGTCCACGCCAGATAACGTTCCATTTGATCGTCGGAATCGTTGCTGCCCTTGGCGAGCAGACTCTCCGCGAGTGCACGCGTCAGTGCGGTGCTGGCGCCAGTTTTGAGCGTTCCGGAATCACGCGAAGCCGACGCCACCAAGGTCGCGGCATCGAAATGACTGTTCGCGACCATGCTGCCGACGGCATCGCCAATTCCCATGCCGAGCAACGCTGCCTCGAAGCGCGACAGCGCGCCGACATCGCTGACCGGCAGCGCCAGCGCGTCGCTCCACAAGCGCACGAATTCGACCTGTTCGTCGGTCTCGGGAATGGTCGGCCAGCGACGCGAACGCCCGCATTGCTGCCACAAGTCCTGCAGCCGATCGAGCGCGTCTTCATTGGCGAGGCCGCTGCGAATCAAGTGACATCCCACCGTCGTGCCGGTGCGGCCGATGCCCGCCCGGCAATGAACGTAGACACACTGCCCCGCCGTCAGCTCGGCATCGATGAAGTCCAGAATTTTCATCATGTGCGCCGGCGAATCGGGCAGGCCGTGATCCAGGATGGCGAAGCGCCGATAACGCACGTGCTGCTCGGTGAGTTCGCGCAGCAGGCCGTCGTACGCAGGCATTTCGCCGTCTTCGGTGAGATCGAGGAAACTGGTGACGCCGGCATTGAGCAGCTTTTGCACGCGCTCCATCGCCTCGGGGCGCGACATCGACCCCGGGTACTCGCCCGCCAGCAGCTGACCGGGGCGCACCCAGTAGCTGTTGGGAATCGGCACCGGCGAGTTGCCGGTGGTGAAGGGGTCGGTACTCATGCGCTCGAATGATAAAGGAAGCTCGCCATGCCCCGGGCTCGTAGTTGCTTCGTGCTTGATTTGAGCCACCCTGATCCCATGTCGGGTGACTCCAGTCATCCTTCATAATGACTGCCCACCGACGAGGATCCCTCCATGCCCCAGCAGCGCCCAGCATCGGCCACGACCTCCGCCAGCGGCTACGACCTGCGTCCGTTGAGCCAGCAGGAACGCGAGCGGCTGGCTGCACCGCTGTCGGCCGAAGAGCGCCACGTGATTCTGAACCACGGCACGGAACGACCGTTCTGTGGCACGTTGTTGAACAACAAGGCCTCGGGCCTCTATGCCTGCCGGCTGTGCGGACTGCCGCTATTCAAGGCCGACGCCAAGTTCGAATCCGGCACCGGCTGGCCAAGCTTCTACCAGCCATTCGATCCCGAGCACATCAGCGAACTGCGCGACGGCAGCCACGGCATGATCCGGACTGAAATCCGCTGCCGCCGCTGCGACGGGCATCTCGGGCACGTGTTCCCGGACGGCCCGCCGCCGACCCACCAGCGCTATTGCTTGAACTCGGTGTCGTTGCAGTTCTTCGCCGAAGGCGCGCAGCCGACTCAGCGCACGGCCGGATAGCGAGGGCTCAAGCCTCGCCCTTGTGGCCGCCGCCGGCGTGGGATTTGGCCGTGATCCGATCCAGCACGCCCATCATGACCGCCGACACCACGAAGGTCAGGTGGATGATGACGTACCAGAACAAGGTGTTCTCCCGGCCTTCGCTGACGCGCGCCGGTGTTTCCATGAACGCGCGCAACAGGTGGATCGAGGAGATCGCGACGATGGACGAGGCCACCTTGAGCTTGAGCGAGTTGGCGTCGAGCTTGCCCAGCCAGCTCAACTTCTCGGTACCCTCGTCCACGTCCAGCGCCGACACGAAGTTCTCGTAGCCCGAGAACATCACCATGATGATGAGCGTGCCGACCAGCACCATGTCGACCATGGCGAGCAGCATCAGCACCAGGTCGGCCTCGCTCATGGTCCAGACGCCGGTCAGCAGGTGGTACAGCTCCATGAAGAACTTGATGCCCAACGCCACCAGCGCCAGCGACATGCCCAGGTAGACGGGCGCGAGTATCCAGCGGCTCGCGAACAGCAATTTTTCGATGGTCTTTTCCATCCGATTCCAACTCCGGCGGGTGGTGCGAGAGCGCGGATTCTACCGGCATTGACCGTATCGTGAGACATATTGGATGTCGACGCGGGCGGGCGTAGAGTCCCCGGAGCTTTCGCACTGGACCGGCGCGAAACGAGGCAGCATGGCAGTACAACAGGGAGAGGACAGCGGCTCCAACGGCACGTTCGAAGCGGCACGCATGCAATTGGCGAAACTGCATGCGAGCCCGGAATCGCGGCTGCGCGACTTGTGGCTGGAACTCGCGGAAGTCACCGCCCGCGCCCTGAACGTCGACCGCGTCGGTGTGTGGATCGTGGCGGACGAGGGCCGCGTCCTGCGTTGCCGATATCTGCTGCAATATTCCAGTCATCAAGTGTTTCAAGGCGCGGTGCTGCGCGCCCAGGACTTTCCCAACTATTTCCAGGCGCTGCATGAGCAGCGGACCATCGTGGCCGGCGATGCGCTGAACTCCGCGATCACCAACGAGCTGCGGCAGTCATATCTGGAACCGCTCGGCATCACTTCGCTACTCGACGCACCCATTTATGTCGGCGGCAAAGTCGCGGGCGTCGTTTGTCACGAACATGTGGGCGCACCTCGCGAATGGACCGAAGCCGAAGCCAGCTTCGTAGCCACCGTCGCGGACAACATCGCGCGAGTGTATGGCGAATATGAACATCGTCACGTCGAGACCGCGCTGGCCCACTATCAAAAGCACTTGATGGAACTGCATCGCATGGAAGCGATCGGCCGCATGGCCGCCGGTATTGCGCATGACTTTCGCGGCATCGTCGGCATCGCGCTCGGCTTCTCGGAGTTGATTCGCCGCGTGCCCAACCTGCCGCACCAGGCGGATCACTACGCACAGCGAGTCATCGAAGCCCTGGAGCGAGGCCAGAACCTCACCCAGGA